>JACQQN010000177.1 GCA_016206995.1 Candidatus Omnitrophota bacterium
ATTTTAGGCTATGGGACGGCCGTGAAGGATAATCGGTTTTCACCTGAAGAAATCGCCATGCTTGCATTTATTCGTATTCATGTGGATGATCCGGAACTTAAAAAGTGGATTGACAATCGAAAATACAAATTGAAATATTTGCCTGAAAATATCTCACTCAACGAATGGAAAGAAAAAAGCCGTGAAAATTAAAGTTGCGTGTATTCAAATGAATGCAACGAAAAATTTCGGGCAAAATTTGGATCAAGCGATTCGACTTGCCCGCGTCGCCGAGCATCAAGGCGCTCAAGTCATTGCGTTTCCAGAAGTTTTTCTCTATCGCGGCTCCCCGTCCCAGTATAAAGCCATTGCACAAAAATCGGAAAAAGTGATTCATAAATTCCAGCACATTGCATGTCTCACTAGAATTCCAATTCTTTTGGGTAGTATTTTAGAGCGCAGCAATCACCCTGGGAAATATTTCAACACATCGCTTTTTATTTCAGAACACGGGCAAATTATTGCGAAATATCGGAAAAAACATCTTTTTGATGTTAAAACGCCTGAGAAACTTTCAGTTTCAGAATCAAAATGGATGATTCCTGGAAAGTCGCTTATTATTGCCTCGCTTTTTGGTGTGAAGTGGGGATTTTCAATTTGTAATGAACTTCGGTTTCCACAGGATTTTAGGGAACTAGCGAACCGAGGTGCCGAAGTTATTTTTGTACCGTCCAATTTTTTATATGAAACGGGAAAAGCACATTGGCACATCCTTTTACGATCCCGCGCCATCGAGAATCAAGCGTTTATTGTTGCTCCGGCGCAAGTTGGAACTCATCCTGCATTAAAGCACAAAAGTTTTGGCCACAGTTTGATTGTTGATCCTTGGGGAAAGGTTCTGGCTGAGGGAAGTAGTTCGAAGTCAGAAGTTGTTCTTGCGACACTTGACTTTAACATTTTACGTCAATTGCGTAGGAATTTTCCTGTTCTAAATTCGTAATTACGCTTCTCTAGAATTTTCCTTAACTCTTTCCATTATAGCAAGTTACGTTATAAGCAAAGTATTTTTGTTAGAGGCTATATCAGAATTCTTCTCTTTGTTTTTATGAAACATCGTTTGACAAGAAAGTCTCGCATGATATAATTAACCCTAAATATTGCAGGTAGTTACGACAAATTTAGAAATGAGGAAGTTTCCCCACGCGAAGTTGCATGCTGAGCATGCGTTTCGCGTTTTTTATTCTTAAGTAACAGCTAATAATACTCCATGACACAAAGAGGGTTGACGTGAACTTCTTTTCTTTAATTTCAATAGTGCGACGGTCGTGCTCTGCGATTTTTTGTATGAGTTTGGTTTGTTTTCTATTTCTTCCGTTTCAAGCTGCTCGCGCTACTTTTTATGGGGAACACGAAGTTGGTCTTCAACCAATGGCTTCTGACCGTTACGGGGCTTCTTATTATGTGCCACCTGATTTTACGCCGGACCGGGATTGGCCGCTCGTCATTGTGCTTTATTCGGATGAAGGGCAAAAAGGAGCAGAATTTATAAAAGAGTGGCTTCCTGAGATTGAAAAAAAGCATGCGATTGCACTTTTTGTGTCTTATCTTGCGCCACGCAATGTGCCGTTTAGTTCTGATGAGCGTATTTTGAGATTAAAAACCGAACTCATGCAGCAATATCCGATCAATCGAAATCAAGTTTTGCTGACGGCGTACGGAGAAGCTGCTCATTACGCGTTTTACCTAGGTGCTTATTATCCAAAACATTTTTCATCAGTTGCTCTTGTTGCAGGTGGCGCGCTTGGACAGTTTGAATCACTTTTTGCGTATGGCCATGAGGGGGTAGAGCAGGTCGCGTTTCTTGTTTTGTATGGAAGTCATGACCAAACGATTGAAAAAAGTGCTTTCATCAAGCGCCACGAAGAACTTGTGAAACGTGGATACTATATTCAGATGGAAGAGTTTGAAGGAGTAGATCACCGGTTCCTCCCTGAATTTAGAACTAAAATTTTAGATTGGTTTCAAGGATTAAAAACTACTGAACGAGAAACGGTGGAGCAAGAGGCTCAAAATATTTCTTCAATTTCGTTTGGGATTCCCAAATTTGTTTTTGATATGGTCCGTGGCGTTGTGAAAAGTTAGCATTACGATTCATTATTTTACGTTCAACAAGAGAGAAATTAACAATGAAATTGACTGGTGCACAAATAACGATTGAAACACTCAAACGAGAAAAAGCACCCTATGTCTTTGGCTTGCCCGGTGGAGCAATTTTACCAACGTTTGATGCTCTTTATGATTCAGGATTGAATTTTATTCTGGTGCGCCACGAACAAGGTGCGGGACATATGGCTGATGGCTATGCACGTGCAAGCGGAAAACCCGCAGTTTGCATGGTCACTTCGGGGCCTGGAGCACTGAATTTAGTCACCGCCATTGGAACTGCCAACATGGATTCTATCCCGATGGTGTGTATCACGGGTCAAGTGGCCACTCATCTCATTGGAAATGACGCTTTTCAGGAAGCCGATGTGATTGGTTGCACACGGCCAATTGTAAAGCACAGTTACCTTGTAAAAGATGTGACTCAGCTTTCACGAATTATCCGGGAAGCTTTTTACATTGCATCAACAGGGCGGCCAGGTCCTGTTTTGATTGATCTTCCTGTTGACATAACGCGTGCCACAACCGACTTTGTGTATCCCGAGAAGATTGATATTCGCGGTTACAAACCCAGGGTTCTCGATACTCCAGAAAATATTGAAATGGCTGCAGAAATGATTACTGCGAGCAAACGGCCCATACTCTATGTGGGTGGTGGTGCGATTGCAAGTGGTGCAAGCAAAGAATTAATTGAACTTGCGGATACAACAGGAATTCCTGTAACGACGACTCTGGCAGGTTTGGGAGCGTTTCCCGAAACACACTCTCAATCACTTCGTATGCTTGGGATGCATGGAACGGTCTATGCAAATTATGCAGTGCAAAATTCAGATCTTTTAATTGCAGTGGGAGCACGCTTTGATGACCGTGTGACAGGAAAGCTTGATAAATTTGCACCCCACGCAAAAATTATTCACATCGACATTGATCCCGCTTCTATTTCAAAGAATGTGAAAGTGCAG
>JACQQN010000180.1 GCA_016206995.1 Candidatus Omnitrophota bacterium
CCAATATTCAACTCGTCACTCCTTTTGCAACGGTACAAGGTAAAGGAGGCGTGGATCTTGTGAACCAAAAATTAGAAGGTGTTCAACTAAATGCCGACGCCATCTTGCTCGATGACCTTCCGAAATACTTTCTCGCGCTTGCCCGTGTACTTCCTTTGAATTTGGGATTTTCAGGGGAGGCGAAAGCGGATTTGCTTTTGCAGGGTGGTTGGGAACAGCTTGAGGTGGGCGCAAAAATTGATTTGTCAAAAGCACTTCTCACGTATTCGCGTTATTTCAACAAGCCCAAGTCAACACCACTTCTCATTACGACGGACGAATTTACAGTCAAGCGCGCGCGAGAGTTCGATGGCGGTGTTGACATTACGCTTGCCGACGCAAAATTCAAAGGTTCTCTTGTTAAATTTGACATCATTTCAAAAGTGGGTGAGGCAACCTTTGTGACCAACCTGATTCCACTCGCTGGCGCACAAACGTATTTGCCAACATTTACCGGTTATGAATTTACGGGCAGCGCGAAATTTTTCGCAAATGGAAAGGGAGATTTTCAAAACCCGGGCAAAATGGTGTTCATGTACCACACAGCGCTTGATGATGTGAGCGCGCGAGCCGGAGAAAATCCCCCGCTTTTTCAAAACTTAAATGGTGCCATAGATGGCGGTCCCCTTGATGTCGAGACTAAAGATATTCGCTTTGATTTTGGAAATACGCATTTCAGCGTACAAATCAAAATGTTTTTCTATGAGAAAAAGCTTTATGTGGTGATTCAATCTCCTGCGCTTGATCTCCGCAATTTCGTTTTGCAGTTCGAAAAAGTATTTCAGGTGCTTGCGCTCTCCAAGGATTTGGTTGATTGGGAAAAACTGGAACAGACAGTCGCCAATTTAGTCCAGCCGAGTGTCAACTTGGAGAATTTTACCTTGGGGGTAGTGAAAGAGGGGGAGAAGTTACGCATTGAGAATTTGAGTTTCGATGTTTATGGTGGCCGCGTGGCGATGACTGGATGGATTGATTTTTCATCGAGTGAACCACCACCTGCGCCTAGCGATTCTCAGGGTGCGGTGAATCCGCCGCCTCCTGTTGTAGAGCCGGCTTATGAGTTTCGGTTCGAAATTCAAAATGTGAGTCTTGCGCGCATGTTGCGCCGGGATATCGCAGTGCCTGTGGAAGGTAATTTATTTTCGGTGGTACATGTAAGTGGCAAAGGTTTTTCCAAAGAAGCCGTTCAGACGCAACTTAAAGGAGAAGGTTCTGTATCGATTACGAATGGAGAGTTTCGCACTTTTGACATTGTGGGTTCTCTTGGTCAAGTTGCAGAGTTGGTTGGTCTTGGCCAATTTATTTCTGGGACGACACGATTTCATGATATGAAAGCTGAATTTCAAATTGCAAATGGGAAGGTGACCACCGATCACATTTTTCTTTATTCAAACGATTTTGATATTGATGCTTCTGGAGAAGCTGATTTTGATGGAAATCTTAACTTTCGCTTAGACACAGTTCTTTCGAATGCGCTTAGCAGAAAAATTGACCGGCGCTTAAACGACACAGATCGTTTAGGGCCTATCCCTTTGCTTCTCACCGGTAAAATTGATTCACCGAGCTTACGCCCCGACCCCTCTCTTATTCAAGATTTCTTAAGAAATTTGATCGAGAGACAATTGGGAAAAATCCTTGCAGGTCGTGATTGGTTCAAAAAAGCGGGTTTTGTGTCTGATCAGGCAGAGGAACCGCAAAAGGCTACACCACCGGCGTCACAGGAAACCGAACAAAATTTACTTGGGGCTGGCGCTACGCTTCTCGAGTCGCTTTTTTCAAAAGGCGAGAATAAGTCTTCTTCGACTTGAGCTTTCGAACCAATTTCAAAGCCGCCTCTTCTTCAGCAGCTTGTTTGCTCAGGCCCTTTCCGCTTCCCATCATTTTCTTTAAAATCCGGACCGAAGCTTGAAATCCAGTTTTGCGGAGTAGTTTTACTTCATAAATAGGAAGCACGTGAAAGAATTTCTGACTTAATTCTTGAAGCGTGCTTTTGGGATTCGGGTCAAGCCGGATCAGTTTTTTTTCATCGAAATAACGTTCCCAATGTTTCCATACGAATTTTTGGACGTGTGTGAGTCCTCGATCTAGAAAGATGGCGCCAATCACAGCCTCGAGCAAGTCTGAAAGCAGTTTTGAATTCGCAAGGTCTTGTATGACTCCATTTCCTTGAGTGATTAAGAAGTGTCTCAGCTTGAGTGTTTTTGCAACTCGGAGGAGCACTTTTTTTGAAACCAGAGTTGAGCGCAAGCGGCTCAAAAGCCCTTCATTTGCTTGTGGGAATTTATGAAAAAGCTTTTCACAGATAGCAAAATTGAGTAGCGCATCACCAAAAAACTCAAGCCGTTCGAAAGTGAGCGCTTGATCGGGGCGATTTCTGCAACATGTGTGAGCCAAAGCCGAAATTAGGCCTTTTTCTTTATGAAATCGAACGCCGATGATTTTTTGAAGCTCGCGGAGACGCGCAGGGCTGATGCTTTTTTGGTCCATAAATGCGATAGTTTCAAAAACTATAGATGAGATTCTTTAAAGATGCAAGAATTTTATCTGTAAGTTAAGCGTTGGCAGTTAATTACGTTTTTGACAAAGAGGGACTCTTTTCTTATAATACCTTCTTTACAGACGATCCCTTGTGCGTCACTAGTTGTCACAAGGGATCATTTTATTTTAGGAGAAAAACTGCATGCTGACGTGTTCGGTGGTTGGAGCGACAGGATATACGGGAAGCGAACTCATCCGGATTTTGGCAAAACATCCGCGGGTGAAGATAGTTCATTTGACAACGCGAAGTGATGAAAAAATTAAAGCAAGTTCGCTGGTGTCAAGTCTCGGAAAAGCAAACGACTACGTGATTGAAAAGAAAAGCCTGAAACAAGTGGCGCATGATTCAGACATTGTTTTTCTTGCGTTGCCTCACACCGGGGCGATGGATGCTGCAAAAGAACTTCTGAAATATGAAAAAGTTGTGATCGATCTTTCTGCTGATTTTAGATTGCGAGACGCCAGGCAGTATCCGGAATGGTATGGTGTCAAACACACGCAAAAAGTACTTCTCAAGGAATCCGTGTATGGCCTTCCTGAAATTTATCGGGAAGAAATTAGAGGGGCACGTTTAATTGCGAATCCAGGCTGTTATCCGACAGGAGTTGTTTTAGGTTTGTTTCCATTGGTCAAACGCCGGTTGATTAACCTAGGTTCCATCGTGGTTGATTCTAAATCGGGCGTGAGCGGTGCCGGGAAAAAACTTTCGCTCACGACACATTTCTCAGAAGTGAATGAAAATTTTGGTGCTTATAAGGTAAATCAACATCAGCACATGCCCGAGATTGCTCAGGTCTTAAATGATGTTTCTGTGACGGAAGAGGTTAAATTCACTTTTGTGCCACATCTTTTACCAATCACAAGAGGGCTTCTCTCAACCATTTATGCTGAGAAACGTTCCGGTGTGAAACCGCAGGAAATTGTGAAAGCATTTCGAGAGGGTTTTGAATCAGAACCTTTCGTCCGGTTTCGAGGCGAGGGCGTATTCCCGAGCGTTCGGGACGTCCAAAACACAAATTTTTGTGATGTGGGTATTCAAATTGACCCAAAATCAGGGCGCGTGATTGTGATTACCGCC
>JACQQN010000192.1 GCA_016206995.1 Candidatus Omnitrophota bacterium
CAAAATGTGGACTTTGCCGTGAATGCCTTAGTTCAACAACTCAAGAGTCCCATTGGCGCAACCCTTACTTTTCAAGATGGTAAAAAAAGAGCTGTTGAAATTGTAGCGGATGATCCCGCACAAGATTCCATAGAGGTGAAATATCTCGATACCAATGCGTTTTATGGAGACAAATCAATAGAGCGCATTCCAAGAAACAGCATCAGAACGATTGAATACGACCACAATGCGGAAACCATTGCCCACACGATTAATATGAGCCACTTTGATCTTGTGGGTCACGAGGCAGTGGAGGAGTGGAGTATTGAGGCGCTTGAAAAAGGAGACCGATTTTTGGCGCAAATCTTTGAAACAGCGGATAAAGTGGGTGCTGATGTCATTATCACCGCAGACCATGGCAATATTGAGACAATCGAAGATGAACTTCGTCGTTTCCACAAACAACATTCACTGGAACCTGTGGGTATTGCTTTTCGTCAATCCGGCGGGGAATTACTGCCACTTGAAGAGGGGCGCGACCTTTCAGAAGTTTATCCGACCGAAATGCAAGCACTTGACCTTCCTGTTCCGGAAGGAAAAAACCAACATTCTCTTTTGAAGAACAAGAGTTATCGCACACCAAAAGGCACCACTGGGAAGCGGCAGCTTGTTCTTGTCATCTTGGATGGTTTAGCACCCATTGATGATCCGACGAGCCCTTACAACAAAGCCAACATTCCGAATATCAAGGCACTTTTCCAAAGTCCGGCATCAACCCGGCTTTTAACACATGGAGAAGCAGTTGGTAATCGTCCGCCAAGGGAATATACGGCAGAACAAGCAATCGAGCTGGTTAAGAAACATCCGTATGAACAAATCTTGCTTCCACCAAGAGAGGGTAAATTTCTGGCGCCATTTTCTCCCCAAGATGCCGTTCATGAACTTCAAAATCCGCGGTTTGCCGGAAAGCGGTTCAAGCTGGAACTGAGCGGACGCTACAGAATCGAGAATGGAAATGTAAAACGTGTATCCCAAGCTGAGGGTGGTATTTTTCTGTTAGCACTTCCGTTTGATAATGGCCAGATGGGCGGTTCAGAACCCGGGCACATAGTCATTGGCGGTGGTGAAGTGCCGCTGCAAATGATTCCTTTTCTGGATCAATTGATTGATAGCGGAGACTTCTTTGATCCCGAGAAAAATAAAGCCTTGATCGGTTGGATTCGGAAGCTCAAGGCGGCTGGGGTTCAAGTTCATTTAAAAGGGATACTCCAAGACGCCGGTGTTCATTCATCGGTGGAGCATCTTTACGCGTTACTCAAACTTTTGAAACAAGAGGGATTTCCTAAGGAAAAAGTATTTATTCATGTGCGCACAGATGGCCGGGACGAAGCAACAGATTATGGAATTATTCGATTGGAACATTTGTTGGATGAAATTGCAAAACTTGGTTATGGCCAAGTGGTCGACATTGGTCCCCGATTTAATTTGGAACGTAATCCGCCTCAAGCCGGGGAAGTTTATCGTTTCCCAGAGATTGAATACAACATTCTTGTAAATGGAACGACCGAGACCCCGTTGGTTCAATCTCCACGCTCCGAATTGCGAACGGTTGTCGTCGCTGGATTATTAACAGAGGGTCTAAACTTATTTGGGGTGACACTATACGTTGTAGCTTCTGTTTACGGAGCCATCTCCGATGCCATGGCCAGATCCAAGATTAGGGCCATAGGAGAAAAAGGTAACAAAAGCGAAATCGAACCTTTGATTGAAAGATTGAGCCATTCAAGTCGCAGCGTTCGCATGGCTATATTCGAGGCCCTAGAAAGATTAGGCGCTACTCAAGAACAAATGATTGGCGCATGGTTTAAGGTTTTAGAAAATTCGGGTCTTGATCAGCCTGAGGAAAAAGGTGTTCGTAAAGAAGCGACTGAAAATTTGAAAAAACTGGGCGCGACTAAAGAGCAAATGATCAAAGGTTGGTCTGAAGTTCTGAAAAGTCCATATCGAAATACCCGCCAAGAAGCAGCTGAAAATTTAAGAAATTTAGGGGCTTCAGAAGAACAGTTAATCGGAGCATGGGTGAACGCTTTAGGGAGTGACAACGGAGATGCCCGTAAAGAGGCAGCAAAAACATTAAGCGTCCTTGCTGGTGAAACAACTTTTATGCAGGAATCCATTTTACAGCAATTAAGAGTTGCGTTGGAAAAGTCTGAGGGTGACTTCAGAAAATTTATTATCCGTCTTGGTTCGAGGGAAACAGCCAAGGCGGTAATTGAAGCTACCATAAAAATTGATAAAGACGCCGCCGTGTCCATGCTTGATCGAGTGTTGAATACGGAACTCACGATAAAAAGGGATGGCGTAGATTATTTGTTCGGAGCGCTAGGCATTACAGCAACGGTAGCTACATTCTTCCCTTCTGCGATGAGCAGCAGGGCCTTGAAGCTCATATTGAAAGCATACAAGAAGGTAGGATTTGCAATACCGCCCGTCATCAATAATTATCCTAGTCAAAGAAAGGTTTTTTATAATGAA
>JACQQN010000185.1 GCA_016206995.1 Candidatus Omnitrophota bacterium
CCTTTTCGATGAGTAACTTAATTTCGCTGAGCTTAAACGGTTTTTTAAGACAAGCGAATGCTCCTTCTTGCAAAACATCCGCTTCAATTTGCGGCGAAAAATATGCAGACATGACAACAACTGCTGCTTTGGTTTTTTTTCGAATTTCCCGAAGCGCTGAAGGACCATCCATTTTAGGCATCAATACATCCAGAAAAATAAGATCGTAACGTGCATCTTTCAATTTAAGAAGAGCTTCCTTAGCATTTTCTGCGCAATGAATGACATGCCCCTCACCTTCAAGAAGCTCTGCAAGTTCAGAACAAATATCAACTTCATCATCTATCACGAGAATTTTTGCCATGTCTTTTCCTTTTGTATGTATCAGATTATCGACCAAAAGCCAATTTTTCTTCCCTCAGTACAAAATCCATCTAATCGATCGTTAAAATGGAATCTTGAATTTTTCCCTAAGCGTTCCAAAATAACTGCGCTTTGAACTCTTGATCAATGGAAATCGGTTAACGGCCGCAGTCACTTCGACAAGACAATTGTTATCAATTTCAAGATTTTCTTGCCCATCAGCCGTAAGGAGTGCTTTTTCTTTGGCTTGATCGCAGGTGATTTGAATTTCAAGTTTTCGATCACCAGAAACAATTATGGAACGAAGTGCTGATGCATGGGGACAAATCGGCGTAATCACAAGCTCGCTCAAGCTTGGATGCACAATCGGGCCGCCTGCCGATAACGAGTAAGCAGTTGACCCAGTTGGTGTCGCAACAATCACGCCATCCCCAAAAAATCGAGTGACCAACTCGTGATTTAATTTAAGCTCCACCTGCATGTAACGAGTCAGACCTTCCCGATTGATTACAATGTCATTCAACGCTTGGAACCTTCGAACAACACCGTTTTCACCTTTTCGGTGAACCATCGCATTTAAGAGCAATCGATGCTCAATTTCAAACTGACCTAAGAAAAGCGACTTCAGCTCATCAAATACTTCGTCAACTTTCACCTCTGTGAGAAATCCAAGGCTTCCCAAATTAACGCCAAGCACAGGAACAACCCGGTCAATCATTTTACCTACAAGACGTAAAATCGTGCCGTCACCACCCAAGCAAATGATAAGATCGGCTTCACGGACAATGGTTTCAATATCCGTATCGCTATCATCCAAAACGGTGACACTTCGTTTCAGAAGCCATGCTTTCAAACTGGCTTTACAAATCTCTACTTCTTGCTTGGCGGCGTAAGACGTTACCAAGCCAATGTGCTTGAATGAATTTGCACTCATAACGAAACCGGCGATTGTGCTTGAGCATCAAATTTTTGCAAGGCTTCTTGAACCGTGAAAGCAATTTTTTCAGGTGTGAGACCGAAGTGATTGAAGAGTGAGTCGCGGGAACCTTGCTCAATAAAAATATCAGGCAGCGCAATTCTTTTTATCCGAACATAATGTAATTGTTGTTGCTCCAGAAATTCGAGCACCTTTGAACCAAATCCCCCGGTAAGGACATGTTCCTCAATGGTCACAATCATTTTTGTTCGAGTGACCATTTCAAGTAAAATTTTTGAATCGAGTGGTTTAGCAAACCTCATGTTGCAAACAGAAGCTGAAATCCCTTGAGCATTCAAATTCTCCGCTGCTGCAAGTGCCGGTAAAACCATACTGCCAAGTGCGAGAAGAGCAACATCGTCTCCTTGCCTTACGATTTCTCCTTCCCCAATCTCAAAATTCTTTTCAGAACCAATGGGCAACACTGGAACTGTTGCTCTTGGGTAGCGGATCGCAAAAAGATGTGGATATTGAATCCCAAGCCGTAACATTTGCAAAAGCTCTGCTTCATTAATGGGTGCTCCAATCACAACATTTGGAATGTGCCCTAAGTAACTGATGTCAAAAACACCATTATGGGTTGCGCCGTCTGCACCGACAATGCCCGCTCGGTCAAGACATAACGTCACCGGCTGCCTTTGAAGCGCGACATCATGAATCAATTGATCTTGAGAGCGTTGTAAAAAAGTTGAATAAATCGCGCAAACCGGTTTCATCCCGCCTTTTGCAAGCGCGCCTGCAAAAGTAACCGCGTGTTGTTCTGCAATTCCAACATCAAAAAACCGGTTGGGAAATTCACTTGCAAATTTTGCAAGGCCAGTGCCTGACGCCATGGCTGCTGTAATCGCAACAACTTTTTCATTTTCACGGGCAACTTGGAGAATGGCATTTGAAAAAGCCTGCGTGAATGTGATACCCACCTTTTGCTTTTCTTGAAGGCCCTCGATTTTCTGACCGGTTTTCACATCGAATGGAACAACACCGTGCAACCGTTCGGGATCTTTCTCAGCAAGCTCACAACCCATTCCCTTTTTTGTAATCACGTGCAAGAGGCACGGCTCATTCATCGGCAACACTCTTTGGAGCATTCGAACAAGCCCAATCACATCGTGGCCATCCACAGGGCCAAAATATCGAAAACCAAGTTCTTCAAAAATCAATCCCGGCACTAGCAAATGTTTGAAGGTATCAAATGCATAATTGGAAAGTTTTCTAAGCCTTGGAAAATTTCGGAGGCGTTTTTCAACTTCGGAGCGAACCCGATTGTAAAGAGGGTTTGTAATAACTTTGTTGAGATATTTACTGATCGCGCCGACATTTTTTGAAATTGACATTTCATTGTCATTCAGCACAATCAACATCCGTTTACCCAAATGCCCCGCATTGTTGAGAGCTTCATAAGCAAGGCCTCCTGTCAATGCACCGTCACCCACCACGGCGACAACGTGTTCTTTTCTTTTTTGTAAATCCCTTGCCGCAACCAGACCCAGCGCCTGAGAAATACCTGTGCAGGCGTGGCCAACAATAAATTGGTCGTTTGGATTTTCGAATGGACTGGGGAACCCACTGATACCACCTTCTTGGCGAATGGTTTTAAGAAGCTCTCGTCTACCGGTAATCATTTTATGAACGTAGGCTTGGTGGCCGACGTCCCAGCAGATTTTATCCACTGGGGAGTTTAGAACATAGTGGAGTGCGACATTCAATTCAAGCGCACCAAGGCTTGCGCCCAAATGGCCGCCTGTTTTGGAAATGGTTTCAATCAGGAAATTACGATATTCCTTCGCAACACAAGGAAGTTCTTCTAGCGGGACTTTTTTTAAATCGCTCGGTGAATTGATTTTATCAATATAGGATTTCATGAGATTTGGAAATGGTGTTACCGCTTACGGTTGAGGATTGCTTCCGATATTAGATTCAGCATTTCTCGAGCCCCCCCAAGTGGGCTCAATTCCTCTTTGGCCTTTTGAATGAGTACCGCCGCTTTATTCTTAGCTTCATCTGACGTCATCAATCGAAGGTAACCATCGCGATCTATTATATCATCCATCACTTGGAAGGCAATTCCCAAATATCTACCAAATCGTGAGATAGAGCGTTCCGTGGTTTCATCTACTCCTGCAGAGATAGCGCCTAAAAGAGAACTCACCTCAATCAGTCGCGCGGTTTTACGGAGCGTCACTTCATCCAGTTTCAAAAGATCAAAATCTTTTGTGGCAGCCTCAAGATCAAGCACTTGCCCACCAATCATTCCTTCCGTCCCTGCCGCCTTTGCAAGCACTTCAGCAAATCGCTTGCTCTTTTCCGGATTTTTCACTGTAGCAAGCAATTGAAACGCATGAGTGAGAAGCGCATCACCTGCAAGCAGTGCAATAGCATCGCCAAATTTCTTGTGACAAGAAGCCTTCCCGCGCCGTGTGTCATCATTATCCATCACTGGAAGGTCATCGTGAATTAAAGAGTAAGAGTGAATCAATTCAACTGCACAAGCAGGAATTATCGCTTCTTCCTCAAAACCTCCAAAAAGCTCACTCACGGCGAGAGTCAATACAGGTCGAATTCGTTTGCCACCGCCAAGAACAGAATAGCGCATGGCCTCATGAATGGTTTTGGGTGTTTCGGTTGCTTGCGGCAAATAGGCATCTAAAGTTTCTTCAATTAATGCGCTTTTTTCTTGCAAATAAGTTTCTAAGGTTTTGGTGTTCATGTGGAATCACATAAGTTGTCATTGCGAGCGGCCAAAGGGAGCGAAGCAATCTCAGATCATAGATTGCTTTGGTCCTGGCCGCCTCGCGGCCTGTCCTTCGCAATGACTATTTTAAATTCATAATAAGAAATCAGAATCAGTTTCTCCGCCACCCTTTTTAGCTTTTTTCTTGTCAGATTTCTTAGAACCTTCCGATTCGGATGAAACATCCCCTGCTTCATTTAAAGAACGCGTTAAAAATTCAATTTTTTTCTCAGCTTCACTAATTTTCTTCGTGCAAGCTCTTGAAAGTTTTACACCTTCTTCGTAACGTTTAAGCGCTTCATCAAGCGCAAGGTCTCCCGATTCAAGATCCGTGACAATTTTTTCAAGTTGATCAAGTGCTTTTTCAAATTTAATATCATCTTCCATTGAGTTCCTCCGCTTCCAAATGCTTTGTAACTTTTGATTCAACCAACCCTTTTCGAAATCTCGTCCGGATGAAGCTTCCGATGGGCGCCATTTCTTTTTTTCGGACAACCCGGTCACGAGCGTCAAAGGTAATGCTGTATCCCCGCTCTAAAACTGAAAGAGGACTCAGCGTATTTAATTTTTCTATCAAAACTTGAAAGGAATGTCGTTTTCGATCCATCAAGCTTTGGATGTAGTTTTCAAGCTGCCTTGCAAGTTCATCGCAAGTTTGAGAAATTTGGCGCACGAAAGTCAGTGGTTGCTTGAATGCATAACTAGATTGAAGTGCGTTTAAATTTTCCTTTTTTTGACGCAAAAGCAACAGAATGGCTGCTTCAAGCCGCCTGCTAAAATCTTTGAGGTGGGCTTCCAATTCATTCCAATAAAATACCAAGTGTTCTGCAGCAGCGGTTGGGGTATGCGCCCGATGGTCGGCAACCAAATCGCAAATGGTCCAATCAATTTCATGCCCCACTGCTGAGATGATCGGAATATGCGACTTAAAAACTGCACGCGCCACAACTTCTTCATTGAATGCCCAAAGGTCTTCCAAACTTCCACCGCCTCGCCCTACAATTAATACATCAACTCCACCTTTCTTATTAAATTCATCAATTGCATGAGCAACTTCAAGCCCAGCTCCTTCCCCTTGTACTCGAACCGGACTCACTTGAACATGAAGTCCAACCGAAATTCTTTTGAATACTTTCAGCATATCTTGAAGTGCGGCGCCTGTGGGCGACGTCACGATTCCAATTCGTTTTGGGTACTGAGGAATTTCTTTTTTTCGTGCAGGATCAAAAAGGCCTTCTTTCTCAAGTTTTTCTTTCAGTTGGAGAAACGCGAGTTGAAGCGCTCCAAGCCCCTTTGGCTCCATGCGTTCGACATACAATTGATAATTTCCACGAACGTCATACACCGAAATACGCCCAATCGCGATCACGTGGAGACCATCTTCTAATTCAAATTTCAAGAATTGATTCTGACGCGAAAAAAACACAGCGTTGATCTGAGCAGCTTCATCTTTCAGCGTGAAGTAAATGTGGCCGGATGAATGTTTTTTGAGATTTGAAATTTCCCCTTCAATCCAAACAGCTGGAAACCGGTCTTCGAGGAGCAGACGGATCTCACGTGTGATCTCACTGACTTTATAAATTCTTCGCCCAGAATCGAGCGCAGTTGCGGCGTTAAGAACTTCCACTTTTTGTCTTGCCATTCAACCTCTCGTGAATTCGTTTGATGGATAATGCTTTCCCGCTCTCAGGATCTACCTCAATCACAGCGCCGGAAATGCGTGCGTCTTCCTCAGCAACATCCAGGTGCGTTGGAATTTGGGTTAAAAATTGTTTCAATACTTGATCAACACGGCGGCCAATCACCGATTCGTAAGGACCACACATACCGAGTTCCGTAATGTAAGCAGTTCCATACGGAAGAATTGTTTCATCGGATGTTTGAATGTGTGTGTGCGTTCCAAAAACCGCGCTCACTTTCCCATCCAGAAACCACCCCATCGCTACTTTTTCAGAGGTCGCTTCCGCATGCATGTCAACCAAGATGACTCGGGCTTCTCGTCCAAGCGTCTCAAGCTCTTTTTCAACCGTTCGAAAAGGACATTCAATGGGTTTCAAAAAAACACGCCCAAGCAAATTGACAACGCCAACACGAACGCCATTTTTCGCTGTCACAATGGTTGAACCTTTACCAAGTGTCCCTTGATGGTAATTGAGAGGTCTTACAATTCGCCGGTCTTTCACCACCAGTTCATTGGCTTCTTTTTTCTTAAAAACGTGGTCTCCTGTCGTAATGACATCTGCACCAGCACTGAAAATTTCATCCACGGTTTCTTTGGTAATTCCGGAACCTGCTGCTAGATTTTCACCGTTCACCACCACAAAATCGATTTGCTCCTGTGCAATCACTTTTGGAATTAATTCGGAACAAGCTTTTCTTCCCGGTTTTCCGACGGTATCACCCAGTACTAAAATTTTCATAAAACCTTTCGCTTTGTTAATTATGAATGACACGGCTAAGCGGAATATCCAA
>JACQQN010000181.1 GCA_016206995.1 Candidatus Omnitrophota bacterium
CAGCTTGGCGCCGTGATTGATCCTTTAATCGACGTCTTGGTAAATGCTAGGCCAACCGCCCCTTCGAAGAAAATATTTTGGATGCTGGATAGAATTAAAGTATTTCTAATTGAAATTCTTCATCGTGTGGGTTTCATTAGAAATTACATCCCTGGAATCATTCCGCCGCTTTCAGAAGAAATGTTCATTAAAACACTTTGGCCAAAAATCTTTAAACGGGCGGGTTTTACTCACTTGCAAATCAAAATTGTTAAAAGGCAATATGACAAAATCATCGAATTAAGCGGTGAAGTCAATCCAAAAGCTGTTTCAACTCCTCGCGCTGAGCTTCGCGAAGCGCCTTCGGCGCAGTCACCAATCATCAGTCACAAGCCACAAGTTGTAGTAAATCCAGAAAACAGAAACGCCGCTCGATTGACTGCTCAACCGAACGGCGGCGTAAGTGATATTGCCAAGGATGCTAGTGCGGGAGTCATGCAGCGAAGATTATCGGCTCGTTTCGAGTACGATAAGCCGTTTGTCAATGATCTCGAGATTTTTTTTGGTAGCGCATTGGTCCAATTTGGTCTCGAGCTTCTGCAAATGGGCTTTGATACTGATGTTATCGCTCTTCAACCCCCCAACGTCGGACTTCAACATGGAAACGTCGGACTTCAGAACAGCAATGTCAGTTTTTACAACAAACATATCTTCGACAAGGTGACCCACTTTCTCCTTCACCGTATGAAGATCTTCTTTAATCGCGGATTGTTCTTCTCCAAAGACACGAAATTGACTCCGGAGATCCTCGAGCACTACCGTGAACTCCCGCTCTCGAGAAAATTCATTTTTGTTCTTGGAAGGCATTTTCTTTTTCCTTTCTTCGTGGGAGGAAACCTAACAATAACATCATTCGTTTCGGGAATCAAGGAGAAATTTGCAGGTTTTGAGATTTTCCAGCCATTACGCCGGATCTCCGTGACAGCACACGGTTCAAGCCGGTCCGAGCTGCGGAGTAAAATCAGCCGAGAGATGGTATCGATTGGACGCAAACTGGGTGACATCGGTCATTTACTTACCTCGAAATTTCCTATTTTTCTTTTTCCATCTCAAGATGAGTTCTATCAAACAGAAGCAGAATTTTTGGAGGGAATTCCGGAAGCCGAGTTGAATTATGTAAGGAACCTTATCTCAACAATTCATCAGGGTTATTCGCAAAAAGGGAAATTAACCCCGCCATTTTCTGATGCAACCTATGACCAACTTTTAGCATGGGTGAGAGAACTAAAAAAGGTTTTTGAGTCTCATCGCAGCAGGAATGGCACTCTTGAACGCATCGCCGTTCGGCTTGAAGAAGTTACTCAGGATTTAGAAAGCATCAAGACAAAAGTGAGTGAACAATTTTATGGTGAAGCAAGCACTCTTCAAAAGCGCATGGTCAAGCTTCAAACTAAAAAAAGTATCA
Source organism: Candidatus Omnitrophota bacterium (assembly GCA_016206995.1). GTDB lineage: Bacteria > Omnitrophota > Omnitrophia > Omnitrophales > Abzuiibacteriaceae > JACQQN01. Next base: position 1,445 of record JACQQN010000181.1, read on the forward strand.
ATATAGAAGGTTTATGGGAACTTGCAGGAATCAGGTTTGCTCTATCCATATTAGAACCACAAAACCGCGCTGAGATGCGGAGCGATGAGGATCCGATGGCAAATTCTTACAGGATTACATTTGGTGAACCGGCACCCTGGACAGATGAAGGTAGGAGAATTTGGAAGTCAAGAGAGAGATTAAGACGAGAAATGGAGGGTGATCGGCATTCTGTCAAAGAAACAAAGCAAACCATCCAAGATGTTCAACGGGCAATTCGACGGGCAGAAACATGGGTGTTTTGGAAATGGTTGTTCAGTTACGTTCATCTACCACGATTAGAGAATTTTCTTTATCGATGGGATTTCTTCTGGCAGCTTTTTATGCGTCGAATGCATCAGTCTCCTTTAAAGTTGGTACTTTTCGGATCTTATGCAGATGGCGACGGAATTTATAAGCGGAAACATGAATACAGTGACTTAGATATTAATTTTGTGGGAGCTATTTCAACTGAAGCGAAAGAAAAATTAAACCGCTATGCCGAGGAGATTGCAACCTATCTTAATCAACGAGGTTATCCGCACACCGAAGCTGGTCAGCTGCAAAATCCGGCTCTTTATGGTATTGATAAGAAAAGCATTATTGCATCAAAGGGAAAAGGGGGTATCTTTGGTGAAAACAAGTACGTTTGGTTAATTACGGCCATGACAGCCACTGCAATTCATTTAGATACTGCAGAAGACATCAACTTAGAAACGTTTATTATAAGAGACGCCAATCGCGCTGAGCTACGGGTAAATGAAATGAAGGCATGGGTTGAACATCAAGTGTCGCCTGCCTTGCAACAGTTATCGTTTGCAGCCGTGCCTGATTTCACCATTCTGAGACAGCTTGCAAATACAATGGACCAACATGGCCTCGGTGATGACGCCAATGATTGGAATTCTGCAGTTGGTCAAACCGCGAGTGTTGTTTTGGCCTTAGCGAATCAAAGACTTAGTCCTATCATTTTATCTCAAGAGGTAATTCGTGTATTGAATTCGAACTTTTTCATCTCAAGAGGATTTTTATTGGATACGGTTTCAAGCACACGCAAAGATCCATTCCAGGATTTAACGCTTAGGCGGATTACCGAAGAAAGACATTACCAAGTAGCCGATCGTGATCTTCCTATTTATGTTACAGACCGATTGTGGGGGGCACTGCCAGATATGCGCCCAACATACTTTAATCCAATTGCTGGTCACATTGTGGTTATAGCTGATGTTCCAGATGATGATCTCAAGCTTTTATCTCAGCTGTTTGAATCGTTCAAGACTCCAGCGGGTAAACGTGTCTTTCAAATAGTGTTTCATGGTGCTGGCGCGGACCTGCACGTGCGCGTTGTTCACATGTATGACGAGGTCAAAGCATCGATCGAAAACAAAATGGCCCTGATCAAGAAAGATCATCTGGCACAAGAACTCAAGCATGCGATTGATCACTTTACGGTTGAAAAAGCTTTGGGACGTCGTGTGCTCGACAGATTTGATGTTGAAGCCGTATCGCGATATCTTCGTGATCAAGTCAACCCAAACGGATTTGTTGGAAGGTTTATTCAAACTGCAAGAGAGAACCCCCAAGAACACAATTATCAGAATGCTGCCGTAGCCGAACAGTATTTGTCGAACGAAGTTAAGGAAGTGAGTGGTCATCTGGTTGAAGGTTTTTACAGCGCGAATCCGAAGTTGCTCTTACTTATTTTCTTGGGGGTTGCCATTCATGCTGTTATGTCGGAAGCCGTCTCTCAACCTGCGCCGAAAGAATTTCAGCTTTACAATTTTACAGCAGCTACGATTCCAGTTCTGCTTGGCAAATACTTTAACGTTGAAACACAGGAAATTTTGTATGAGCTAATGGCAATGGGTGAGCGAGGAATCTTTGACGGCGAGCATGTTTTATTGATTCTGGAAATCATGAAGCGCTCAGACGAAGAGATCCGGAGTGCACTTAAACAAATCCATGATTCTGAATTTACGGGATCGATTGAGTTGCCCCGCGCCGAGCTTCGCGGGGATCGTGTATCGGATATCGTGCCTAGTGTATCGTCATCACAACTCACGACTCACGATTCACGAATCACGCCCGAAGGGCGCGCCGAGCTGCGGCAGGCAAAGCTTTCACTTAAAATCAATCAGATCGATCAGAACTTTGTGCGGCAATTGAGCCCATTAGACAGCCAGTTGTTTGATCGAATATTGCTTGAAGACATAGGAAGTTTGGAAAATCTGGGGCAGTTAATTGCAGACTCGAAAGGAAAAGTATTTGTGAACAGTTTCGAGCTTGACAACCCAAATGAAGGCAGGACAGTTTACTTGACCCTTGAGAAGCCAATTGGGAATGTGAAGGTTCTGCGGTTTAAAGGAGTCAGAGCAAGGGTTTTGGGCGATCACCTTGTGGGTTACGATCGTGGACTTGGGTTTTCGCCTTGGCGTCTCAAAATCCGGAAGGAGGATGGATTTCTCGCAGCTATTCCAAACGGCCTTGGCATTAAGGGTGGAATGCGTTCTGAAGATGATGCCAGAAACGAATATGAAATGATGCTTGTTGGAAAAAAATCAACGGGTTTTAAAACAGATCAACCAATCGGATGGGGTACAAAAAAGATCAACGGCCAGGAAGCTGCGTTTGTCATTGCGGGGATGGAGCA
>JACQQN010000182.1 GCA_016206995.1 Candidatus Omnitrophota bacterium
GTAAATTGCTGTCAGGAAAGCGGTCGCAATCCCAACCCAGAAAAGAGTCAAATTTTGTTCGTGTGTGAGCAACAGGATTTCATCTTTACTGAAGAATCCGCTGGTTGGATAAATTCCCGAAAGCGAAAGCGCCCCGACGATAAAAGCAATTGCCGTCAGCGGCATTTTTGAAAACAGACCGCCCATTTTGGTCATATCTTGCTCGTGCGTTATGTGGATGATACTTCCTGCTGTCAAAAAGAGAAGTGCTTTGAAAAACGCGTGGGTGGTCAGGTGATACATCGCAATTCCAGAACTTCCAAGGCCAATCGCCATGACCATATAGCCCAGCTGGCTGAGTGTGGAGTAGGCAAGCACCCGCTTAATATCCGTTTGAACAAGCGCCTGAGTTGCCGCAAAGATGACCGTAAATCCACCCAAATAAGCAACAAAATCCATTGCAAGAGGAGAAAGTGAAAAGAGAAAAAACGTTCGTGCAAGCAAGTAAACACCCGCCGCCACCATTGTTGCCGCATGAATGAGAGCACTCACAGGCGTTGGACCTTCCATGGCGTCCGGAAGCCAAACATGAAGCGGGAACTGTGCCGATTTCCCTATGACACCACAAAAAATCAGTAATGTGATCAGTGTGAAAAAATGGGGCGTTGCTCTGGCTGCAAGAGAAGGCAGGGTGTTTTGAAGCGCTGCAAAATTAAGAGTTCCTCCGCCATGGGCTGCTGTGAACGCCCAAAGAAGAAGGATTCCGAGAATAAAACCATAATCTCCAAGGCGATTTGTCAGAAACGCTTTTTTCCCAGCATCAGCCGCCGAATTTTTCTCATACCAAAATCCAATCAAAAGGTAAGAGCTCATTCCAACCAACTCCCAAAAAATGAAGAGCTGCAAGAAATTATTGGATAACACAATGCCCGTCATTGAGAAAACAAAGAGAGAAAGATAAGCAAAATAACGGGCAAAACCAGGGTCGCGCTCCATGTATTCGACGGAGTAATAAAAAATTGCAAGCGAAACAGAAAGTACCACAAGGAGCATTAAAAGAGTAAGCGGATTTAAAAGAAACCCGAATTCGAATGCGAGCCCGCCCACAGAAAGCCAAGCAAGGGACCATTCCCATTGAAAAGAGTTTTCAAGCGGCCAATGAGCAAGCGTTAGTCGTAGGGCAAGCAAAAGTGACAAGAAAACAGTGCCCACGGCAATCAAACCGCTTAGTTTAGGGCGGCGTCTCGTCGCCACTCCAATTGTAGCGGATGCTAGCAGAGGAAGAAAAAGAATTAGAAAAAGAGAAATTACCATCGTAAAAGGTTAAAAGAGTTGGTGTCTGTTGTGTTTTTAGCACGAAATAAAAGAACTGCCACTGCAAGGCCCACAGCTACTTCACAAGCAGCGATGGCAATTACGAAAAGAGAAGCTACCTGGCCGCTCACGTTCCCCGCAAATTTTGAGAAGGCAACCATGGTTAAATTTACTGCGTTCAGCATGATTTCAATGGAAAGAAGAATGACAATGATATTTCTGCGGGTCATGACACCCACCGCACCTATGGTAAAAAGGATTCCGCCGGCAATCAGATAATGGGAAAGCATTAAACCATTTTCTCCCTTTTTAAAAGACCAACGACCCCAATGACACCAACCAAAAGAACGATGGAAACCAGTTCAAAAGGTAGGATGTATTCACCAAGAAGGGCTTTTCCAATAGCTTCAATGGTTCCTCGAATGTTGCCGCTATGACTGAGAGATAAAAATTTTGAGCCCGCTACAAAAATAAGCAATTCGCTTAAAAAAGCAAATCCAAGCACGAGTTTCACTATTCTCTTAAGCTTGTCTTTCCATTCGCGCCCACCATTTTCGTCTGAAGTTTCTGAGCCGAGAAGCATTAAAATAAAAAGAAACAAAACAAGAATTGCCCCTGCATAAATAAGCACTTGAATCATGGCGAGAAAGTGAGCATCCAAAAGTACAAAAAGACCTGAAAGCGCAAACATGGTAAGAACAAGGGCTAAAACTCCATAAACAGGGCGCTGCGAGGCAACCACGTAGATTGCACTGATTACGGCTAGACTTGAAAAAACGTAGAATGCTAGATTTTCCATACTTAATCAATATTGGGATTGATTGAAGACCGTTTGAAAGCCCTTATTGTATCCAAATCGCTTGCTGAAATAAAGATAAAATGAGTATAAGAAAACGAAGTTTAGAACGTGCTAGAAACTAAGTGGTGTGTGTCAATTAAAGCGGGTGAGCGGATCCGGCCAGGAAAACAGCTTGATTTTTCGCAACCTCAAAGAATCCTTCACTTGTTTCAAAAAAAAGTTCGTGACCGGAAGCTTCCCGAACTTTTAATTTTCCGGGCACACAGGTGGAAATAAGTGCGGCGTGGTTGGCCAAAACCCCGAACAAGCCCTTTTCACCTGGAACCATGACCGATTGCGCGCGGCCGGAATAAAGTTTCCCATTGTGTGAAATCACATCAAATTGAAAAGTGGGAATAGTTGCCATCGTTTATTCTTTTGTTTTCTTATGATTTTCTTTAACTTCTTCGATAGAACCAGTCATGTAAAAAGATTGTTCTGGAATGTCATCTAATTCACCGTTCACAATCATTTGAAAACCACGGATCGTATCTTCAATTTTGACGTATTTTCCTTTGCGGCCGGTAAATGCTTCGGCGACAAAAAACGGTTGTGAAAGAAACCGCTCAATTTTACGCGCGCGCATGACAGTGGCCTTATCTTCAGGAGATAATTCGTTGATTCCGAGAATCGCAATGATGTCGCGAAGATCTTTATAGCGTTGGAGAGTTTTTTGAACTTGGCGCGCAACTGTATAATGCTCTTTCCCAACGATTCGCGGGTCTAACATGCGTGAATTTGATTCAAGCGGATCCACCGCGGGATAAATTCCAAGCTCTGCAATCTGACGTGAAAGCACCGTAATGCCGTCTAAGTGTGAAAAAGTAGTTGCAGGCGCAGGGTCTGTCAAATCGTCTGCCGGAACGTAAATTGCTTGAACGGATGTGATCGAACCTGATTTGGTTGAGGTGATGCGTTCTTGCAGTTCACCCATTTCAGTTCCAAGTGTTGGTTGGTAGCCGACTGCGGAAGGCATGCGGCCAAGCAGCGCTGAAACTTCAGAGCCTGCTTGAACAAACCTGAAAATATTGTCAACGAAAAGCAAAACATCCTGGTGCGCTTCATCTCGAAAGTGTTCTGCCATCGTGAGGCCTGATAATGCAACCCGCAGTCTTGCGCCAGGCGGTTCATTCATTTGTCCGAAGACAAGAGCTGTTTTCTTGACGACCCCTGATTCATTCAGTTCAAGCCACAAGTCATTTCCTTCACGCGTTCGCTCGCCGACCCCGCAAAAAACAGAAACGCCACCATGTTCGGTTGCAATATTGTGAATGAGCTCCATTACGATCACCGTTTTCCCAACACCAGCACCACCAAAGAGGCCGACTTTGCCGCCTTTTGCGTAAGGAGCAAGCAAATCAATGACTTTAATTCCAGTCTCCAAAATATTTGAAACCGGGTTTAAATCTTCAAACCGCGGCGGGCGTCTGTGAATCGGGCTGCGTTTTCCCGATACGACTTTTTTATTACCATCAATTGTGTCGCCAAGGAGATTGAAAATGCGGCCGAGCGTTTCTTCACCAACGGGAACAGTGATGGGAGCACCTGTGTCTGTTGCTTGAACGCCCCGCGCAAGCCCATCGGTTGATCCTAGCGCGATGCAACGGGCGACGTTATCGCCAACGTGTTGCGCGACCTCAAGAGTAAGAC
>JACQQN010000183.1 GCA_016206995.1 Candidatus Omnitrophota bacterium
ATTGAGCGCGTGAGTGACGAACTCCGTACGTTGGGTGTGACAGATAAACAAATCAGTCAAGCAATTGCAAAAGCGGTTGAAGCTTATCCTGGAAGACGATCCGGCCCGTTTCTAGTTCCAGATGGTTCTCAAGATTGTTTTTACTCTTTATTCTCCAGATCGGACGGTGAATTCTGGTTTGGCATCTCAAAAGGTGACGGCCCAGATCTTGCCCACGGCAAGGCAACCATCGATCGTTCTGAATTGCGGAGCGTGAAAACGGCGCATGCTGTGAGTGAACGCGAAGGGGTTGAGCGCTGGGTGAAAGCCATCGCGCGCAAGCTTGATCGGTATGATGACCCAATTCAAGCTTGGGACAAGTATTTGCGCTGGGTTTTGATGTATTTGGTCGGGATGACGGAATCTTCGAACGAATCGGTCCAAGCAAAAATGCTCGGTCAACCAGAACTTGATCTTGAACATTTAAAAGCGCCCGAATTAATCGGTTCGCAACAGTTAGAAGAAATTGGTAACCAGTTGAGAACATACTGGAACAAGCGTGGTTGGAATGAAAGTGCAGGCCGCATTGATTTATGGATTTCGTCTCTTGGGGACTATGGAGTTGGTTTTGTTCCTGTTGGCGACTTTGATCAAATTGAAGAGCGCATTGATTTTCTAACCCACGGTGGAAGTTTTGAGGGCCGTCTTTTGGTTGAGTGGGTGAAGGGGGTTGGGTTGGTTTCTCATCTTCGGTATTATGGACCGCACATCGAAAAAGAGGGCGTGCGGCCGGTTGATAATGAGTTGCTTGTCAAAACCGTTCGTGAATTCATTCCGAAAGTGCTTGTGCTATCTCGCATACATGAGTTTAAGCTCCCGCCTCCAACGGCGAATTATCAAGGAAAACGCCCAAAATTTACATTTCGTGATTTGATGCTTTGGGGGCTTTCTGTCATGCTTGATCCAACCATTCACGATATGCGGTTTGGTTTGATTGCCGAGGAAGGAAATGGTTACCACACGCCGTTATTTGCGAGAGAATTTTGGCCGAAAGGGGCAACCCAATCGATTCCCGACCATCTTTTGAGGATGTTCACAGATTTATATCATGTGGACTCAAAAGGCAAACCTACGAGCCAATCGATTTCTCGCGAAGAAATAGAAGAGTTGCTTGCAGAAGTGTTGGTGAAAAGTGAAACAAATCAAAATGGCAGGAGTTGGTTTATAAACCGAGGGCTTCGTCCGCCCCGGACTTTAGTTGCGCAAACATTGTTAATGTACGGACTAACCTACAACCCGTTTTCTGGTTCGATCATTCACGATATTTTGAAGTCCCCAGAGCGAGCATTTCGCGATCCTTTTCTCATGCTCGCACTTCCCGACCGCGAACTCTCAAAATCTGCCCGCGAAAGATTAAAGCAATATCGAACCCGTTTGAATTCCAAATCAACGCGAGAACGGTTTGACGCTCTTTATCCCAACCCAGCAAAATTCCAACAAGAGGTGTTCCTTGGTTGGAAGCCATTTCAAAAAGTGTTCCCCGGTTTGCGCGCGCGCATGGAGAGAATGCGGAGTGAGTTGCGAGCGGAGAAAAGAAAGTTAATTGGTTCAGCTGCGAGGCTTTCGGAGGTTGAGTTGAGGAAATTTTCAACCATTTGGCAAAGTGCGCCCAAGAAATTACGAAAACTTTTTCCTGAAACAACGGATCTAGACAAAATCGCAACTGGCGGGAAACTTCCAGAGGATAAAAGCCGGCTTGCGCATTTGTTTGCGCTCAAAGAAGCCTACCATCATGTTTATCCACGCGCGTCGGGGCCAAATTCAACCCCGCCGCTTGAAGGTGCTGAACCCATCACGCTTCCGGTTAAAAGTGGCCGCTTGATGACCGGTTGGCTCCTTGAAGCTTCGGACAAGAAAGAGACAAAACATCCCACCGTTGTTTTAATGGCGCCATGGGGCCTTGAATCCCGCTGGCTGGTTCGAGCGGTTCAGGCTTTACGGAGCGAGTTGCCGCCATCTTTTAATTTCCTTCTTTTAAATCATTACGCGCACGGCGAGAGCAACGAAAGATTCAACAGTGCCGGCATATTAGAAAGCGAAGATTTGCCGTCCGCCATGGAAGAGTTTTCGAAACGGGAAGGTGTAGACCGAACCAAGCTGATCGCCGTTGGGTTTTCTTATGGAGCCATCGCATTTTCGCTCGCGCAAGCGAAAGCAAATTCTCCAATTTTTTCAGGTATTGCTCCAATTGGCATGCCAAGTTTTTACGTGTCAGCTGTGCGAAACTTTTTTAAAACCTTCATTCTTTCGTTTTATAGATTGTCACGCCCCGACCCAAAAACATTACCAGATATGAGAACGGCTTTAGAAGAAGGAGAGGATTATTTTGTTGAGGCGTTCATTAAAATTCTCACGGATGGATTAGCGCGCCGCGGCGTCACATTTCCGGATCACGATCAACTCCAAGCTGAAATAATTGACGGGTTAAAACGTGCCCCTTTCTTTTTTGCGCTTGAAGATGATGAAGGTGTTGTTGATAAAACCCAACGAGATTTTTTTGAAAGAGAGCTTACGAAAGCAAACCACCCCGCTTTTTCTGTCTATAAAGGAAAACACAACAGAATTTTAGAAGGCCCCGATCGCGAGCGGCTTATTGCGGATTTAGTCAGGTTTATTCAAGCTGCTACCCGAAGCGAGTTGCGAATAAAAAACACTCAGGAACCTTTTGAGATTGATTTCAAGCGCTGGTTTGAACCGTATGATGGCCAGCCAGATTGGCAAAAGGACAGGCGGCGGCTCTTGAAAAAATTATTTTATGAAACCTCGCTTCTGCGGGAAGTTGTGTTTCATCATTTCCCCTCTAAAACGTTTGCTGATATTGAGAAATTAAGTTTCTTAAGAAAACTTGGCGAAGGAGACCACCGGCAAACGTTTTCTCTTAAGCTTGAACTTAAAGATGGTTCAGAAATCAATTTAGCGATGAAGTTGAGCAAAGGCACTTCGCTCAAAAAAAGACTTCATCAAGCAGTTGGAATGCGGACGCGCCGAGTTTCGAATCTTACAACAGCAGGTTTTGGGGTTTGGGAACTAGAGAATGGCGATACAGTATTTTTGAGGCAATTTCGGGAAGGAGAAACTTTTGTCGATTTTTTCCCCAAACATCCGCAAGAGACCAATGATCGAGTAGCAGTCAAAGTATTTCGGCGGTTACTTCAAATTTGGGAAGCTACGGGTTCAATCATTACGGATCCTCATATTGGAAATATCGGTATTTTTTGGAATGAAGACATAGAAGATTGGGACGCGTCAATTCTTGATCTTGGTTTTATGGTTGTAAAGCCTGATTTGTTGCCAAAATTTCAAAGGAATGGCAGAGTTCAGTTTCTTGATAAAGATGGCGAGTCAGTTGCTGATATTTATCAGCCCGTTGATATCAATCAGCTTGTCCGATATTTCATTGAAAAGTTTTCGGAGCCTGCCAACCAAATGGATGACCACAATCCCGACGGTCATTTAGTGTACTTTCGATTTAGTTTCAAACTGATCACTCAAGCCATTCTGGAACATTTCCCGCCGCACGAAGCTTTTCAATATCTCGATCAATTAGCGGATCAATCAGCTTCACGCCGCGCAGAAATTGAACACGCACTAACAGAGCTTGGAGTCGATCGTGAAAGGCTTTTGGGAGCAAGCAGTGTATTGGGAGTCGACTTCGGTGAGCGAGGGGTAGAAGACGCGAAGAGACAAGCTGTCCTCCAGCAATTTTTTCAAACGTCACCAGCTCTTCGTTCAGTTTTGTTTCAAAGAAATCGCAGTGCAAGCGTCCAAGACATTAAAGGTGTTCGGTTTGTCCAAAAAATTTTAAGCGAACCAATGTGGGATTGGTATCAATTAGAACTTTTGCTTCACGATGGGAAACCGCCCATCCCATTTACGATGCGGCTCGACCGCCGAGATTATCCAGAAGGACGCTTAAGAAACGCGATTGATTTAAAAACAAGAAAGCTGGCGCGGATGCGAGTCCGCCCTTTTGGTGTTTGGGAATTAGATGACAAAAGCACCGCGCTTTTAATCGAATATGAACCTGCCGCCCGTTTTTCTGATTTTGTAAACCAGTTTGACGAAGAAACCACGAAACAAGTTGCTCTACAATTATTCAAACACCTTTTTTCGATTTGGATTGCAACGGGTTCCGTCCCCATGGATTTATCTCAGGACCAGGTTGAGGTTTTTCGAGATCCGAAAACTAATGAATGGGATATTTTTATCACAGATCTTGGTGGGATGGCTGTGAAGAAAGGTTTGACGCCAGAATTTATAGGTAACGGCCGTGTTGTTTTAAACAATCAAGATGGGCAAGAAGTTTCAAATGCTTACCAGGCAATCCCAATCGGAGAATGGATGCAGACGTTTTTAAAGCGGTTTGACATGGTTGGCATTAAGGATGTTCTAAAAGCAATTCATGAGCATTTTCCTCCCGAGCAAGCGGATGAATACCAGAAACAAATCGAAACTCAAACCAGCCAGCCGTCACAAGGATTAACGACTCCTTTTGTAAACCAAAAGTTGTTTCACTTCAGCATTGATAAAATTGACGAACAGCTGATTAGTCGTATCAGCCCTGAAGATGACATGATTATTGTTCATGACAATGACGGTGACGGAATTGCAAGCGCCGAGCTTTTAAAAGCGATGCTCTTAACGATCAAGAAAACGTCCGCGGATCACATTCATCTTGTGATAGGACGCAACCCAGGAGTCCAAAAAATCATTCAGCAGTTTGAGATAACACATGGTGCGAGCCGCATCTTTGTTATTTTTACCGATTTAGGAGGAGCGCTTTCCACTTATGAACAGGAAGTGCCGCGAGAAATCAGAGAAAAAGTTACTTCGGTCATTTCAATCGATCATCATCATTCAAATGGAAAACCAACAGGGGGTTTGGACGTTCATCCTCGCCGCACTTGGCAAACATCTGTCAAGGCAGATCTTTTCCCATCAGCCGTCATGTCATTTTATATCGCGCTCGAATTAATTCGTCGCTATCAAGGCGAACAAGCCGCAACCGTATTTTTTGAAAAATACCTTCCATTTGCTGTTTTAGCTTTGCGGCATGATGCAGCTTTAAACGATGGATTGGGCGAATGGAATCAATTAGTCGAGCGCGCTCAAGAGTTTGGCTACCCGATCAGGCAATATCTGGAATTATTGGTAGAACTTCTCCAATTGGATGCGTCTTTGGAGCTCAAAGAGAATTTGTATGAGTTCTGGCTCGGTTTGATTGGCAAGTCTTTAACGCAAGCCAGCACGGATTGGGATGTGCACCGGGCGTATCAAAGCGCAGCGATTAGTCTTAAAAGACGATTATCGCTATACGAAGGAGATTTGAATCAAGTATCCAATTTAGTAGAAATTTTAAAGCCGCGGATCATTGATGAAAATCAAAGCGGTGATGATGCGATCGTCACTGTAGTGACGCAGGACGATCTTCATGGTTTAAAGTTGACGCACGGGATTCCTCGCGTTCGATTCCGATTGTCGAGAGAATTAAATAGTCGATTTGAGGAGCTTGAAGATCCAAAACCCCCAGCAATTTTTGTCCTCGAACAGGACAGCCAGAATCCGAATCAGTATCACGCTCGTTTTCGTGCCATTCGTGATCGTGTTGAAGTCCACGAGGTTGCAAAGCAATTGAATCTTGGTGCCGGAAATCGACGATTCGCAAACGGATTTGTAGTGCTGGGCCGTACTATAAATCCATATACAAATCAGCCGTACCAATCTATTAGTGAATTAATAGACGCTTTCCACAGGAAAATTGCAGAATTGGGCGCGAGCCCCGTTTTTCATCGCGCCAAGCGAGCTCGCGAATTCATGTCGAATGAAGAAGTAAGAACGCGCGCAAGAGTTATTCATGAGCGTACAGGTGTAGACCCATTTATCGCACTCCGCTTTGCTGCGGGGGATGGGATGCCGGGTGCACGCGGTTCGGAGTGGGCTCGGCAAGATGAGCGAGAACGGTTGCAAGAACCTGAGAAATGGCTTGGTCAAAATTTTCCGGAACTTCCTGAAATTCATTCAGAAGAGATTGGAACTGGAAACGAACCATCGCTCGTTTTGATTCATGGAATGGATCAAAATATGGAAACATGGCGGCGTCACGTGACGAATGCGCTTTCAAAAAACCACCGTCTCATTTTGGTTGATTTACGAGGGCACGGAAAATCTCCTTGGTTGGGGATGGGTGAACAAGAAGAAATTCGGCCGCTTCAATATCAAATTGATTTATTAGCAGCAGATATTAAACGCATGCTGGACCGCCGCGGAGAAAAGCAAGTGACGGTGGTTGGGCATTCGCTTGGTGGGCGAGTGGCGCTTTCGTTTGCCGCTCAATTTCCTGAAATGGTAAATGGTATTTTCGTCGAGGATATGGGGTTTAAAAGAGCGTCACAAGGCGAACGCGCTGACCGAATTATTAGAAACGCAGAGCGTTTAAAGCAAGAATTTGGTTCTCAGCCAACGTTTGATGAAAAGGAAAGTGCGCAGCGGTTCGTGAATCAATTTGTGGCCGTTCGCCTTGGGAGAAAGGATGATGAAAGATTTATCGATGAAGCTTTTCCAAAAGTGATGACTCGTTTGCCAGCAGGGGAATATCAGTCCGTTTTTCACCCCGCGATTGGTTATTTGGTTAATTACTTCTCGTGGCGGAGCGTTGATATGACAGACGCACTCTTGCTTGCACGGTATTTTGGAATTCCTTTAAAGGTCATTGCCGCCGAATCACAGAATTTTATTCGATTACCTTTTGGTGCGCGCGAAGCGAAGCATCTCGAGATACATTATCCAAAGACCCAAGTTGTTTATGTACCTGAGACAGGCCACAGTATTCACCGCGACCGTCCGGAGGAGTTTATCCGATTGGTAGAAGAGTTTCTCGCTGAAAACACAAACCGCAGCTCACCCCACAAAACGATTGGCTTTGGGGGCAGAGCAGTCCTCGCTTACGATCGAAGCAAGGGCGGCTCGGACTTTTTCGCCGATCGCGAAAAGTCCAGAGCAGTGCTTGAGCCGATTGGGCTCAAGCCTGGCTCGCCCGAACAAACAGAAGCGCTCGTTTCAAAAATTTGGCTTCTCCTCAAACTTTACGAAGAAGATACGCCGCTCATCGATCGTCACTCAAAGTCAATCCATTGGGAAAATATTCCACCAATTCTTCGCCAAGAACTCAAGCGGATGGTTTCAGAACCTCGCTTGCACGAATTAACACCAGCCATCATTGAATTCAACGAAAAAGTTGAGAAGTCTTCCGCCCGTTCTGAATTGCGGAGTGTAATTCCTCCTGCGCGGCTCAATAGCGACAAAGGTCCTGACGGGAAACAAACTTGGCCTCAAGAAGTGATAGCTCGGTACGCGAAAAGTCAAATTCAAGACTTGATTCGAGATAATCAATTCAGCCCAGATTCAAAAGAATATCAAAAGCTGATCCAGCTCCGAAACGAAATGCTGAACGGCTCTTCAATTCAATTGTTACCAGAAGACGGAACGCCTGGTCATCATGAATGGAATTTACGAATGAAACCCTACGTACAAGGAGGCTGGTTTGGCGATATTCCGTTTGGATTGTCAGAAAGTTATTTCTACCGGCGCGTTCTTCATGCAACCGGATTTTTTGATCCGGACCAAATCGGTTACAGAAGAGATCCGTATGCAACGCAAAAGTCACTTGAGATGACGGACGTTCTTCAAACGTTTCCCGCTCAAATTCAAGCGATTGATGAATTAACGGATGGAAAGTCAAAGCGCGAAGCTCAAGCAATAACACTCAGTTACATTTTCGATGGGATTTTGTCGGGAAACAAGTTTGATCTGACACTTTCAATTTCAAAAGGGATTCAACTGTTGCGCGATGAACGAGAAAAGCTCATCGAATTTATATTATCAAAACCAAAACAGCAAATTGATTTAGTGATTGATAATACAGGAAACGAATTACTTTATGAACTTTTCCTTGCAGCTTATCTTTTAAATGAAGGGTTTGCAGAGCAAGTTCGAATTCACGCGAAACCACATCCTTACTTCATGAGCGATTCAACTCTGACCGACACGCTGGAAACAATTGAGAAACTCAAAACGCACAGCGATCAAACACTAAGTCGTTTAGGTCATTCGTTAGATGCGTGGCTTCGAGAAGGAAAACTACAATTCTGGGCGAATGATTTTTGGACCACAGGGCGCGCTTTTTCTAAGATGCCAGAAATTCTTCTGGAAGCATTTGAGAGTTCTGGTCTTGTCATTTTCGTAGGCGACTTGAATTACCGCCGCCTAATTGGAGAGCGGCATTGGCCAATCGAAGATACGTTTCAATCTCGGGTTGCTTATTTTAGCGCTCCACTTGTCGCGCTGCGCATGATCAAATTTGATTTGGCTGTAGGATTGCCGCCAAATGTAGTTGCCGCACTAAACCAAAAAAACCCTCGCTGGTGGCATGAAGGCACACACGGTTTAATTCAAGCAGGGAACTTACCAACAGAATTTTCCCGCTCCGAGCTGCGCTACCTTGAATCTATTCCATTACATCAATCAAAGCGCACGAGTGTCCTTGGCGACAGCGGAGCTGCCCTCTTAGCTTCTAATTCAAATAAGGTAGCTAAGAGGACTGTCGGTCCTCAAGCGGCACCAAATGAATTGGCGCCAAGGGCCGAGCTGAGGAGTGGCACGTTTCAGGAACGGTTTGTTAAATTGATATGGAATGGAGTAGGAGCTTTTGGAAAGCGGCGCATGAATCATGCAAAACGTTTGATTGCTAAGTTTGCCAAAGTTCCTGGAATGGGAAGATTGTTGTCACGGCTTTACTATGCTTTTTATGAATTGAAAGATATGCCGAGAGTCGATGATATTTTGGCCGAACTTGTTGTTGCTGAGTATTTAGAAAGTTTTGTCGGTGCTCAGGTCATTGGTCTTGATATTGTTGGTATGCAAGAGGTGGACGTCGTTTTGCAGGTTCGTGGAAGTGAAGGTCAAGATAATTTATGGAAGGAGGGAATTTATTTAGTTGAAATTAAGCGTGCACGACAGGGGAAAGGCAAGGTTACTGTTGAAAAGTCGCTAAGCGATCAGATTCCGAAATACAAAAAACTTGCGGAGAATTTGCGTAAAAAAGGAGTTAATGTAAAAGGAATTGTACTTGCTGTGATCGGTCGCGGTTTTGAGCGTGTGGTTTTAAATGATTTATCTGAAATGAATGCAAAGCGGGAAGGGGTTGACGAAGATATCACGTATAGAATTATGGAAATCCCTTTTCGAGGAATAGGAGAGGATTCAGAGGAAAATGTACCACTGCCAGACAATGAGACAATTTTAAGATGGAATAAAAAGGGCCAGCCGAGACACATGGACAAGCTCTTTGGTTTAGTTGCATCATCAACCCAATCAATCGGTAATGTGGGCGACAGCGGTGGTCATCGTACCAAGGATTTGAAATGGTATGAAGTTGCAACCATCAAAGAATTGATTCGCGCATTAAGAGATATGGGCGTGCCTCGAAATTCTCTAGATCAGGTACGCGTGGCTTTGCAGCACTTGCCATTAGCTGTGGATGAAAAACTTGAAATCAAAGGCTTAAGTAAAGGTGGAAGTTCTGGAAAATTTATGGTGAAGGTACAGCGAAGTAATAAAGATTCGACATGGGACGTGCAGTTGATGGGGGCAACAAGGAATGTTTTGAACCGATGGCACTTAACGCTCAATGATCAGCCGCCCGAAGTTGTTCGCGCCGAGCTGAGATCGCTCCCGATCAGGCCGACCACTGCACCGACTTACATTGAAGCAATAGCAAGGGCCGAACTGCGAAGTGAAAGCCTGCCATTGCAGACTGATGATTCAGGAAGATTTTTCCTTTCAGACAAGGTGCTTTTCGCTACTGTTCGTGAATTGCTTGAGAGAAAAAAAGCAGATGGCCTTCGAAGAAACGAAGCTAATTCTAAAGCAACGCCCTACGTTCATTTCCCATATATTTTGGTAGGAGATGTAGCAAGAGCATTAGGAATCCAAGAGCGTGTGGTGATTTATTATTTGAAGCATCATCAAAAAAAACCGGAAGATTTCGGCATGTATCAAAGCCGAAAAGTTCTAACACAGGAGCGTGTTCGCTGGGCTGCTACAGAAATCCGAAAGCTAAAGGAAGAAAGAATTACCCATTTATCTCAACGCGAGAAACGAAAAAGACATGGAGTGCCCATTACTGTTTGGCCCGCTGAAGTAGGGCAGGTATTTAGTTTGGGCGGGCGCGCCATCCAAAAAATTATTGATCGCAATCCTGTTGGTGACAATTATGGCATTGCAATCAAGGAAACAGTTGACCATGCTGAAAGAAGGAAAATTTTGAAAGAAATTATCGATCGACTTAAGACAGCGCAAGAAGAAATTATTCTTAATGACTTGGTCGAGCCTTCTGGGTTATCTATAAACGTGTTGAGACAGATGAACGCCGAGTTATTCAAAATGGGGGTTAGTCCTGGCGGCCCCGGCACGCGCGGCCTCCTCATTCGGTTTAAAGAAATGCTTAAACAGCTTTCTCTAGAGGCTAGAACAGATCTTATTTCGTTTATTCTTCAAATGCATGATCAAACCATGATTAGCAGCTCGCAAGCCTATGCGCTTATTCACCTGATTCGTTATGTCAACACACCGTTTGATTCCTATAAAAAAATTCAAGAAATTCTAGGCGTTTCACAGCCGAGCTATATTTCGGTTATTCTACAAGGCGTTGAAAGTCAGGTGTCTCGCAGTGGCGCTTTGTATGCGATTGAAGATCAACCGGAAGTGAATGCGTATTTAACGTTCGGCATCCCAATTCCTCAAGGCTCTCTCAAGCGACTTGAGCATTTACTGATCAGCCGCAATGGGCGCATGCCAGCTTTCCGCGCGAAGCTGGATAAAAGTAAAGATGAAGACGAACCAAAGCGAGTCGAACTAAATGCTGAACAAAAGGCTCAAATCTCAATTGAAGCTTTAAAAGGTGTTACAAGGAAAGAAATTGGAAGGCGGTTTCCAAAGATTGTTGGTGATGCGCGCTTTGAACCGGTTAATGCCGCCACTATTACAACGTTTTTAAACCGCGAAGAGCACACAAGAGAAGTTCGAGGCGCAGTCCCAACCCTCTTACAAGTTCTTGAAGACGAGCAAATTTTACGCGCGCAGAGCTTTGATCCACCGGCTTTAAGTGCCTCAATTTCAAAAAACGATTCTCGATATCGAATTGCCGCCAACCGAATTATGCGCGTAATTCATTTAGAGAATCCAGCTGACATTTTGTCGACCATCAAGAGTTTTGAACGGATTACGAAAACGCCTTTTGCAAAATTGGTCGAGGCGTTATCCAACTATATTACAGGAAAGCAATACCCATTTGACGTTAAAGCTTTGTTTTACTCTACCTTGGTTGGTGAAGGACGAATCAGCGATATAGAACTTGCCGAAGAAGTTGCTTCGTATTTCTCCAGTTACGTTATGCTGGCAACGGCCGAGCCTGTTGCTTTTATTGATTCATTGATTTACATGCTTCAACCTTCTAGATCGCACTATTATTTAGATGTAAATGAGTCTGTTCAATTTGTCGCCAACGTCTATTTTGCTATTAAACGAAAAGACCATCAGAAAGAATATCTAGCCGCACTTTCAAGTTTAGCGCATGGTGATATTTTGGGGCTCCACAGACGACAACCATTTGCAGCGTTCATATATCGGGAGGCTTTGAAAGTGATTTTTCCGCGCCTCAAGTTCTTATCTATGGAAGAAATTGAAAAAGCAACGAAAGCCTTAAGACGAGAAGTTATATTGGCTGATGAAGCAAAGCGCTATGACGTAAATTATATTCTTGAAAAAGTGTATGAGCGCGAACGAGAAAGAAAAAAAGCAGAGCAGCTTATTAGCGAGTTGATTAAAAAATCAAGCTTTGAAGCCATTGCAAAAAAATGGCGTATTCGCGAGCAGGATTTTAATTTGGTTAATGACGCGGTTTTTGATGCTGCATGG
>JACQQN010000191.1 GCA_016206995.1 Candidatus Omnitrophota bacterium
CCCAACGCTTTCCATGAAGCTTGTCTATTTTTAATTTCAATTTTTTCTTTTAATTCAGCCAACACATCATCCACATAAGATTCGCGACGCATACCGACTAAGACGGTTGTAACTCCTTCCGTTGAACGAAGTGCGCGAATCGCTATTTGGCTCAGTATCTGGGCTTCTCCCCATTCTGGGTCAATCGAGCGAACTTTATCTTTGATATCAGCCGCAAGCGGAAAGGGAACTCCTTCTATCGAATCCGCCAAACGGATCAGCCCACGCCCTGCAATTGCGTTGAGTGGACGGTTAATTAAAACACCAAGACATTTTTCGCGAGCGAATTCTAGAAGCGTTTTACCATTCGACTGATTTTTTTCGGTCGCACCGCCGGCTTCGAATAAATTCATTGGAAATTGAATGACGCGGAAATGATGTTTTGAAGAAATTGATTCCGCAATCTTCCAAACTGTTTCAAGAGAAGTAAACTCAAAATCATTTTTGGGATGCGGAAAAGTATTGGAACTGATTCCGTACCATTGAATTCTACCTTGCTTCACTTCTGATTCCAAATGTTGAAAAGCGAGTCCAATTCGTCGGCCATATTCTTTTCTTGCTTCATTGAGCGAGATGCCAGCGTGACTTGCCCAACTTAAATAATATTCTGGATTATGAAGAAGATACACATCCACCGTTTGCATTTGCAGTCGGCTAAGGCTTCGCGTTAATTGATCTTCAATAAATTCAGGATGAATACAATGCTCAAGCCCTTCGCCGTATAAAACGAGATCAGGAAATGGTTTTCCTTCACGTTTTCTCTTCTGGCTTAATTCATAATTTTCACCTTGAAGATAACCAACTTTAGAGACAACCACGAGTGAATCACGTAAAACCTTTTCTGATTTGCCCAGCATTTCCACCGTGTAACCAACAAGCGCTTCTGAGCCACCGTCTGAATAGTTGGAGCTCGTATCAATCACATTGATCCCTGAAAGAAGCGCTTTTTCAAGCGCTTTTTCATGGGCGTGAATCGAAACATCAACACGGTAACAACCGAATCCCGCTTGGCTCACTTGAAAACCTGTTGTGCCCAGTTCTTGATACGCGAGTGACGAATGGAGTTTTGTTAACTGCTTTGTCCCATTAATTGTCGCAAATTTCGCCATTACCACTCGCTTCCGACCATTTGGTTTGAGCGACAGGCTAGCTGGTGAATTTCTTCAGCTTGCTTTTCCGCATCGAAAATACAATCAGGAATCCCAGCTCCCTGATACGAACTTCCTGTTAAAAATAAACCAGGCGTTTCTTTTGCCTTCGCTTTAATTTCTGAAACTAGCTCTCGATGCCCCACTTGATACTGCGCCATCGAACTCGCGTAGCGACTTAGCAGAGTCATTGTGGGCTCCCTCTGAATTTGAAGCAACTGTTTGAGTTCGGCGATAACAACTTCGATAAGATCGTGATCATTCATCGCAAAAAAATTTCGGCCAAATGCTCCGCCCACAAACGCCCGAAGCAAAACAAAATCTTTTGGAGCGCGGTGATCAAATTTAACACTGCTGAACGAACAAGCAACTAAAGGACTTTTCTCAATCGCGGGAACCACAAAACCAAATCCATTCAGAGGATGTTGAACCTCACTCCGCTTAAACACTAGGTTAACCGTCGCAACAGACTCGTAAACCATTTCGCTTAACTTTTCAGAAAGATCACGATATTCAGAAGAAAAAAGCCGCGCGGCTTGAAAAGCAGGTAACGCGAGACAAACAAAATCAAATTCTTTTCCATGGCTACTTGCTGCACTGAGCCGCCAGCGGTTGGTTGAACGGTCATAATCTATTTTTGTTAATCCAGAATTGAGATGAATGGACTCATGCGGAATCACTTGAGCTAGTTTTTGAACCAGTGTTTCCATCCCATTACGAAACGACAGGAAAAGACTGTAACGCGGGCCGCTTGCTTTACTGAGCTCCTTCTTCTTTTTTGCTTCGACAAAAAGACCTCGAATGACGCTTCCATAGTTCCGCTCAAGCTCTCTAAAACGAGGCATCGTGGCTCCAAGACTTAACCGATCAGGGTCTCCCGAATAAATCCCAGCAAGCATTGCCTGCCCCACCCGATCAAGCGCTTCCCTGCCAAAACGTCTTCGAATGAAAGAACCGATGCTTTCATCACCCGTACTATTTTTCTTCGGCAAAAGAAATTCCGCTGCCATGCGCATTTTCCCCTGTAAAGAAAAAAGAGGCGAGGAAAGAAACGGCCTAATTCGCGTGGGTGCAATCAAATAAAAACCTTCCGGGAGTTCGTGAAGCTTACCTTTTCGAACCACAAAACTTTTTCGGTACTCATTCCTGGTGCCAATGATTTCTGATTCGATCCCCAATCGTTTTGACAGTTGAACGCCCCATGGTTTTTCAGAAAGAAATGAGTCAGGACCTTGCTCTAAAACAAAACCATCCTTGACTTCCGTAGCAATGGTCCCTCCAAGCCGAGAACTGTTTTCAAACAAATGCACTTCGAAGTTTGATTGATTTTCTTTTTGAAGCTCGATCAATCGATGAGCGCACGCAAGCCCCGCAATTCCTCCTCCGATAACGGCAATTTTTGGTTTTGTCATTTTAAAATCTCTTTATCCTCGCGCACTCATTTCATGAACCATATCACCAAGTGCAATTACATTTTCAACCGGCGTTTCTGGAAGTACCCCGTGACCCAAATTAAAAATGTGTCCGGGACGATTTTTTGCCTGACTTAAAATTGCTTTCACCCGTTCCCGGATTGTTTTCAAATCAGAGTAAAGGACAACAGGGTCTAAGTTCCCTTGAATGGCTTTATCGAAACCAATTTTTTGCCATGCAAGATCAAGCGGAATCCGAAAATCAACACCAACCACTTCCCCGCCTGCGCGGCTCATCGACTCCAGAAAACTTCCCGTATTAGTCCCAAAGTGAATCACCGGTACTTTCCCTTGAAGATTGTCGAGAACTTGCTTGGAATAAGGAAGGACGTAACGTTCATAATCATGTATCCCTAAACAACCAACCCAACTATCAAATAACTGAATCGCTTGTGCGCCTGCTTTGATTTGAGCTTCCAAATATTTGGCAACCCCCCGTGCAATTTTTTCCATGAGCGCACGCCACAACCCTTCATCGGCATACATCAATGCTTTTGTTCGCTGAAAATTTTTTGAACTCCCCCCTTCAATCATATAAGAAGCAAGCGTAAAAGGGGCTCCCGAGAAACCAATGAGCGGAATATTTTTTTTGAGCAGCGTGCGAGTTTTTTGAATCGCCTCAAAAACAAACGGTAAAGATTCTTTGGGCTCAATTTCAGGAAGTTGGTCAACATGCACTTTGTTTCGAATCGTATTACCCAGCACAGGACCATCATCTTTCGAATACTCAAGCGCAAGTCCAAATGGTTCTGCAATGAGTAAGATATCTGAAAAAATAATGGCAGCATCTGCACCAATTTTCTCCTGCGCGGTCACGGTAACCTGCGCAGCCAAATCCGAATTCTTACAAAGATCAAGAAAAGGCGTTTTATCACGAATGTCGCGATATTCTTTCATATAGCGTCCTGCCTGGCGCATAAGCCAAACAGGCGTATAAGGCGTCTTTTCCAGGCGACATGCTTTCAGAAAAACACTTTGCTCAAGCTCAGGGGTGACCTTAACAAAAGGGGACAGGCATTGAAGCTCATATCTGTCCCCTTTTAAAGAATGGCTAATGGAAATATTCCGCTCTCTTTTATTCGCCAAAATCAAACCTGCTTTTTCGGCCACTTCCAAAACCAAATGTCCCATTTTATTGTGAGTGGGTTCAAGATCGACTTGAATTCCGTACGCTACAATCGCTTCGGAACAAACGGGGCCAATCGAAGCCACTACTAATTTCCGAAATGCTTTTTTAAGCTCATGTTCTACACCCATTTCATTTGCCATTCGGAACAAATGATCAACTTGCGCCGCAGAAGTAAACAAGGCAATATCAACGCTGCCTGCAACGATTGCTTGAATCGCTTTTTGAAGTGGCTGTGTATCGTCGGGAAGTGTCCACCGGTAAATCGGCACTCGAATCACGCGTGCGCCTCGCTCGCGAAGACCTTCTTCAAGCAAAGAATTCGGCTTTCCATATTCTTGAATCGCCACAGTGCGGCTATCAAGCGAGATTCCTTTTTCGCTCTCATCCAAAGCAGTTAGAATGTCCCGCCAGGTATTCGGCTCAGGCACCGTGACAGCGATCGGAATTCCGAGTTCCCTGAGCGCTTTCACTGGCTTTGGCCCTCTCGCAACCACAATCACTTTTTTGAGAGCGTCAATAATTTGCTCTCGCTTATATTTGGAAGCTAATGCTTCCATTAAAAAACGAGTGCCCACTCCTGTTAAAAAAATCACGATGTCAATTTCGCCCTGAAAAAGTTTTTCCGCAAATGAAAAAACATCTGGATTTTTTTCCCAAGGAATTTCCTGCATGGAGGGAGCAGAAATTGGGATGCCGCCATTTTTCTGAATGAGTTGGCACATGCTTTCTGCCATTCGGTTTTCAAAAGTCACGACCCGTAAATTTTCGAGTTTAAGAGTTTGAGTCATTGCAAATCCCAATTGGAACCTGAATCTTAGGTTTGAGGAAGCGTCTCAGGCATCTCGCTTGTTTCCGTTGAAGGCGCTTCGAATGGAAGCGACCTAATAATTGAAAGAAATTCTTCTGGCACCACAAAACCAGTAATGCGCGCTTCTTCCACCTCTTCCCCTTGAGGATCCAAGAATAAAATAGTGGGAACCCCGACCACCTTAAATTGTTCGACTAACTTTGCCGGCCCTTTCGCATCAAGCTCTGTCAAATCAACTTTCAACCGCGTAAATCCATCAAGCGCATGAATTACTTCAGGATTTGAATAGGTAAACTGTTCAATTTCATGGCACGGAATACACCAATCCGCATAAAAATCAAGAATCACAGGTTTGCCTTCTTTTTGAGCAAGCTCAAGCGCCTGAGGCGTGTATTCTCCCCAAACAAGCTTTTCTTTGGGCTGAAGCATTGGAAACAAAATGGCGACGGCAATCGCAAGCACTCCAACTGTTTTTTTGAAACGACTAAAACTTTTACTAGCGACTCCAGATTTTTCCAAAAACCCAAGATAAATTCCACCGGACAATAAGGTAATAACAGGCAGCCAAGAAAGCAACATGGGCGCAAGCGCAATCATCAAATAAAATAAAGTCAGCGCAAGTAACACAACTCCAAACAAATGCTCCATCCAAACAAGCCAAGCTCCGGAACGCGGAAGTTTTTTAAGAAGGCCGCTAAAAGTCCCGAGAATTAAATAGGGTGTCCCAAGGCCAAGTGACATGACAAAAAACATCCAAAAAGCAAAGGTGGGATCCCCTTTCGTTCCAACAAATGTTAAAAGTGCAATCACAGGCGGCCCAATACAAGGAGCTGCAAAAACACCGACAAACAAACCCGAAAGATAAATTCCAAAAAGACTTGCTCTTTGTTCACTGCCGGCTTTTTGGATCAACCACCCAGGCAGTTGAAAGGTATAAACACCAAACATACTGAGCGCCAAAGCAAAAAGTAAAAAAGCAATTCCAATCAAAACCCACTTACTTTGAAGTAGTGTTCCGAAAAACTCTCCCGTAAACGCCGCAACAACTCCCAACACGCTGTACATAGTTGCAATCCCTAACACGTAAATACTTGCCTTTAAAAAAGCGCGTGCCGGGTTTTGGACCGCGCTTTTTGAACCGCCGAATAAAGATACGGTAACGGTCAACATTGGATAAACGCAAGGCGTCAAGTTCAGACCTAACCCAGCTAAAAAAACACCGATTAAAGTAATGGTTCCGCCCGGAATATCAGTTATCATTCGGAACACCTCATTTTTGAAGAAGCATATTTAACGTTGCGACATCGGTTGTTGGTAGATCACAAGCATGATTTTGGCACACATAAGCAGTTACCTTTCCAGCAATGGGTAATTGTTTCTCGAGAAAAGATGAAAGTGTTTCGATTTTCTTTTTGTCTTCACCTTCTGATGGATGGAATAAAATCACGCGGTTCGGCAGGAACCTAGAAAAAACTTCCAGGACCATTTCGTTTATTTTTGGATCATTCACACGTCCCGTGATCACAATTTCCTTCGAAGGGCCTAAAAGAAAATCAAAAGCAATCATCATTTGCAAATAAGCAGCGGGAGCCTTTGAAAGTGGCTCAGAAAATGCTTGGACTGTTTGTTCGGCATATTTTTCAAAAGAGTGATCCAATGTCATTCGCGAAAGACGAACGAGAGATAAAACAGCGACTGAATTGCCGGATGGAATGGCACCATCATAAATTTCTTTTGATCGGATAATGAGCTGTTCCGCATCTTTCCCTGAAAGGAAAAAACCGCCGGCCGATTCATCCCAAAAAAGCCGAATCATTTCTTTCGCGAGCCGAATTGATTCTTCCAAGTAGCGGATTTCAAAAGTTGCTTCATATAAATCAATTAAACCATGAATAAAAAACGCATAATCCTCTAGAAAACCTGGGATGGCAGCTTCACCATCCCGGTAACGGTGGAATAACATGCCTTTTTGATCATTCATCCGAGTTAGAACAAAATCAGCCGCCTTGCGCGCTGCTTCCAGATAAATTGGCTCATTCAAAACACGCGAGCCGAAAGCAAGGCTTGAAATCATAAGTCCATTCCAATCCGTAAGTATTTTATCATCCAAATGTGGACGAGGCCGCGCGGAACGAATTTCAAGCAATATTTGTTTTGAATGCTTGATCGATTCACGCACCTTAGGTTCAAACGTTTCAAACGAATCGGTTAGGTGCAGGATATTTTTTCCGATGAACTCACCGTGGGGATCCGGTTTTGCATTTCCATCTTTTGTCACACCAAATGCATGAGAAAAGATTTCCCCGTCCCGATCACCCAAGGCCAGACGAATTTCTTCATTGCGCCAAAGATAAAAAGCACCTTCTACTTTCTTCACTGTTCCATGAGCCGCGGCTTCTTTGACAGCTGACTCGGGCGGAACGCTGTCTGCATCTTCTGCCGAATAAAAAGCACCTTCATTCCCTGTTAAATCACGCAAAACATAATCAAAAGTTTCCCGTGCGATTCTTGCAAAACTTTCTTTTCCCGTCGCTTGATATGCTTCCAAGTAAGCTCGAGAAAGCAGCGCTTGATCGTAAAGCATTTTTTCGAAATGCGGAACGTGCCAGTTTTCATCCGTTGAGTAGCGATGAAATCCACCGCCCAATTGGTCATACAAGCCACCTTTTGCCATTTCCTCAAGAGTTTTTTCTACCATTCGTAGGGGTTGTTGATCGTGCCGCCTATGGCGAGCCTCGCCATACAGTGTGGCGGGATCAGCCACTACACTCGCACCAGAATGCTTCCAATATCTCAAAAGAAAAGAAAGTGTATGTCCCATTGGAAATTTAGGCGCTTCCGAAAACCCACCACGCTCTTGATCGAACCGGGAGCTGAATTGCTCATAAGCATCCTGAAGTACTTTCTGATTCAGTGGCGTTGCGTGAGTTTTTACTTCTGAAGATGCAGTGTAATCTTGCAATGCTTTGACAAATTGCGCGCCAACCGTTTCTACCCGATCACGGTCTTTTATCCAAGTATCCGTAATCGCAGTCAAAATTGACTTAAAACCAGGCCTTCCCCATCTGTCTTCTGGCGGAAAATAAGTACCGCCATGAAATGGTTTTAAATCAGGCGTTAAAAAAACGCTCAAAGGCCAGCCACCTGAACCGGCCAACATTTGAACCGCTTGCATATATAAAAAATCCACGTCGGGGCGTTCTTCACGATCCACTTTGATCGGCACAAAATGCTCATTCAAGATTTTTGCAATTTCGGCATTTTCAAAAGATTCTTCTTCCATCACGTGACACCAATGACACGTTGAATAACCAATCGAAAGAAAAATAGGCTTATTTTCCTTTTTGGCCTTTTGAAAAGCTTCTTCACCCCATGCATACCAATCGACCGGATTGTAGGCATGCTGCAAAAGATAAGGACTTTTTTCTTTCAATAATCGATTTGGGTTTTTGTTTGCTTGGACAGCCACTACCAGTTCTTTCAAGTTATTTGATTGTGATTGAACTTGCTTGTTTCGAAACTGATTTAGTTGACAGGATACCAAATTTAAAGATAGGAAGCCAATCAAAAGGTAGGATGCTCTCATTGGAAATTTTAATAAGTGCCTTAAAACAAACATCCCTTGCGGCGTTCAGTTGTAATCTGATGGGAATCAACTGAATATCCACAAGGGACGTTCGAATTTCAAAAAGCTTACCAAGCTAGATCTTCGGCAAGCGCATCTAACTTATCAGCCAAAACTGTATCTACTTCGCCTTTCCGAAGTTTTGCAGCGGCTTCCTTTAGATTTTTAACATCTTCATTTTCTTCTTCAACCGCAGCTTCGTTTGCAGCTGGTGCAGCTTCAGGAGCAATTTCTACCACTTTTGCGGGCTCCGGCGCCTTCTCTTCATTTGCAGCGATTAATGCAGGTTGGATCACCAACATCGCAAATACAAATACGGTCACCACAAAACCTAATACCTTTTTCATCTTTTTCCTCCTCATTTTATGCTCTGCTTCAATGTAACGCCTTAATTACAGGAAGGACGCAACCATGAAGGCTAGAATTGTTAAAATAATATCCTCTGATTTTGGATTCGTCAACGGAGAGAGCCATTTTTTTTAAAAAAAGAATTCACGGTCAGAATTCAACCTTAATTTGACCGTTTATTCCGTAAATCAAGCCGCCTATTATGATACACTGCGAAATAAAAACTTTTGGGAGCGGATTTTTTATTCGCTCAATTTGATATCAAGAAAATTCTTGAGCTTGCGAGACCTGGTGGGATGACGAAGTTTGCGGAGGGCTTTCGCTTCAATTTGCCGAACGCGTTCACGAGTAACATTAAATATCTGACCAACTTCCTCAAGGGTGCGTGGATAGCCATCTCCAATTCCAAAACGAAGTCGGAGCACTTTTTCTTCGCGTTCGGTAAGGGTTTCGAGTACATCTGTCATTTGTTCCTTGAGCATTGAATAAGCTGTTGCATTGGCCGGAGACACCGCTGATTTATCTTCAATAAAATCACCAAACTGCGTGTCACCTTCGTCACCAATGGGTGTTTGAAGGCTGATCGGTTCCTGAGCAATTTTTAGAATTCCTTTCACCTTTTCAACGGGCATTCTCATGACTCGCGCGACTTCTTCAGGAGTTGGCTCACGTCCTGTTTCTTGCACCAAATACCTTGAGGCACGAAAGAATTTGTTGATGGTTTCAATCATGTGAACCGGAATTCGAATGGTCCGCGCCTGATCCGCAATGGAACGCGTAATGGCTTGGCGAATCCACCAAGTCGCGTAGGTTGAAAATTTATAGC
>JACQQN010000187.1 GCA_016206995.1 Candidatus Omnitrophota bacterium
GCAGTTCCGTCCCAATACTTAAGGAATGTTCTTTTTCAGGTGCGTGGTTTTGATTTGACAAAGAAAATTCTGATTAGTGTCACTAAAGGAATTGAAAAGAAAACGCTCCTCAGGCCTTCTCAGATTATCGAACAGGTTTTAGGTCGAGTATCACTCGCCATCTTATCTGGCCCTTCCCACACGGAAGAAGTAGTCCGGAATATTCCAACGTTGGTTGTTGCCGCCTCTAATAATAAAGAAGTTGCCGCCCGCGTCCAAGACACGTTTCGCGAGCGGCGATTCCGAATTTACGTACAAAATGATGTGGTTGGTGTTGAGTTGGGAGGCGCACTTAAAAATGTGATTGCCATTGCTGCAGGCGTTTGTGATGGGTTAAAATTTGGAGCCAACACGAAAGCAGCTTTGCTCACGCGCGGAATTTTAGAGATCACCCATCTTGGAGTTCAAATGGGGGCAAGTCCCAATACGTTTTTTGGTCTTTCAGGGCTTGGGGATTTAGTCACGACTTGCATTTCAGAATATGGTCGAAACCGGCGAGTTGGTGAACTCTTAGGGATGGGAAAATCACTCAATGAAATCTTAAGCGGCATGGATCAAGTAGCAGAAGGGGTTGAAACCGCCCGTTCTGCTTTCGAACTTGCAAAAAAATATCGGGTTGAAGTTCCAATTATTGCTGAAGTATACAAAATTCTTTTTGAAGGAAAAAAGCCGCTCGAAGCAGTAGAATCTTTAATGTTGCGTGAAGCAAAAGAAGAATTAAGAGCTTATACTTATCAATAGCGCTAGCTTATATGGTAGCAGCAGTACCATGAAATGAGCAGTATCATACGCGACTAAAGAAAAGAAGGGGGGTGACATCTCATGAATAAGTTAGAATTAGTATCTGCAATCGCAAAGAAAACAGACCTTTCCAAGGCGAAAGCGCAGGATGTATTGAATTCTACTTTAGAGGCCATTAAGGGATCTCTGAAGAAAGGTCAACGCGTTCAATTGGTTGGTTTCGGAACTTTTCTTGTGCGTCAACGGAAAGCAAGACAGGGCCGCAATCCAAAGACGGGCGAAACGATTCAAATTAAAGCAAGGAAAGTTCCTGCTTTCCAAGCGGGATCGGAATTTAAAAAGGTAGTCAATTAAGTTATTGCGGCAGGCTTAATGAATGTGCTGTTTGAAGCGCATTCATTAAGCGTTGCCGCAGTTTAAGAATGAATAAGAATCAAAACTTACTATCAAACAAACATGAATCTTAAAAAACGCTTTTTTATTTTATTTTTCCTTGTAACAGGTTTGCTTTTTGTAGGGACTTTTTCTGCGTCAGCTTACTGGTTGTGGTCTCCGGAAAGCGGCAAATTTGTGAGTTCAGAAACTCAAGGCCAAGATCAAGCTGAGGAACTTTTTCATCACGCACTTGCATTTAAGAAAGATCAAAAAATCGACCGCGCTGTTGAAGAACTTGAAAATCTACTCCGAAAATACCCTACCGCATCGATCGCTCCTGAGGCGCAGTATCAAATAGGGCTTACTTATGAAGAAGAAGCGAATTACGAAAAAGCGTTTCAGGCATATAAAAAGCTAACTGAAAATTATCCTCAAAACGAACATGTTGATGAAGTTGTGGAGCGCCTTTTCAAAATGGGAAATCTTTTTCTTTCTGGAGGAAAAGGTAAGGTAATGGGAATTCCACTGATTTCTAGAGTTCCTAAAGCGATTGAGATTTTTGAACATATTGTTAAAACAGCACCTTTCAGCAGTTATGGCGATCAAGCACAATACCAAATCGGAATCGCTTACCGGAAGATCGGTCAGTTTAAGTATGCCATCGAGGCTTTTCAAAAATTGATTGATGAATATTCAACCAGCGCATTGGTGGATGATGCCCGTTACCAGCTCGCTGAGTCTTCCTATGAATTTTCAAAGCGCGCAACGCGGGATGAACATGCGGTTGAACAAGCGATTGAGAACATTTCGGACTTTTTATCAAAACATCCTCAAAGCGATGTTGCAGAAAAAGTAAAACAGTTGAAAAAAGAAATTGAAAACCGAGATGCCGAGAAAAACTATCGGATTGCTTTGTATTATGAAAAAGAACACCAACTTGAAAGCGCCATTCTCTACTATGAAGATGTTGCAGATCGGTTTCCAGACACAGACTACGGGAAAGAAGCAGCTCAGAAGGTAGAACTTCTTCGTGAACCGGTGAAAAGTCTTCATTCAGAACAACGCGAAATTGTGATGGAGCTTGATGCATTAACGGCAAAACTGAAATCTCTTGAGGAAGAGCATCGCGCGCTTTCTGCAAAGGAGATTCCTGAATCAGATCTAAAACGTCGAGCCGGACTCGAGCAAGAGATCAAATTGCTTCATGGGAAATACGAATCGCTTACTCAGAATCAATGGAAGCGTATGAAATTGCGAGAACAAGCATTCAAACATGACGAACGAGCGTGGCACGAGAAATGGAAAACGTTTACGCTTCGTAGGCGAGAAATGCGGGACAATCCTGCGCCAGAACTTGCGCTTGCTTTCGAGCGTTGGGAGAAATCCCTTATGGAGGAAAAAGATCGTTTGGCGAAGGAACGCGAAAAAATAACAGCATTTCGTCAAGAATTAGATGAGTCAACGACAGGAAAAGAAGAAGTTTCTGAGAAAATTTTAACGGAAAAGAGACGTAAAGAAAAAAAAGGTTTTAGAATTCCATTTTTTGGGAAGCACCAAAAATCGATTGAAGCTTTAATTCAATCACAAGTTTCAGAACTCGATAAGATTCATGCTGAGCGCGACAAAATTTTCAAACAAAAAGCTGACCGTGAAAAAGAACTTGCGCTCGTTATGTCGCGAATGGTTGAACTTGAACGAGAGGGGTTTCAGGCAAGTCGCGATCAACCATGGTTTCACACACTTGTTGTTTCCGAGGGGGGTAATTTAGAAACCTTAGAAAAATCTCTCAAAGGTAACAGGGACGGGCTCAATCAACTGATTCGTGATTTTGAAGCAAAGAAATTGTCTTTTCGCAAATTGTACGGTGATCAAGAACCAGAATCCTGGTCGTTGGCCGCCTCTGTTGCAAATCTTGAAACTGTGGGTGAATTTAAAGCAAGCGGCCTCAATCTTGATGAAGCATTTCGTCAACTTCAGCAAGATAAAGCAAAAGTGAGTGAAGCATGGATCAAGCAAAAAGAAGTGGTTGATACCGTTTCGCATGCATTTGAAACAAAAGAAGAGCCCAAGCCGTTTGAAACATCAGCCGAGCGGAAAAAAGCTCAACAGGGAAAAGGAAAACTTCCGACCGAAGCCGGTCAAATGGAGGAACGAAACTTACGGAAGCGAATCAAGTTCTTAGAGCGTGAAGTACGGAAGCGGCTTGATGAAATTGAAGATTGGAACGCACAAAAGGATAAAGCCATCGAAGAGCTTAGCCGGTTGCTCCATAAACAAAAAGGTGAGTCGCTTGCTGGAAAGATTTTAAAGCCGATAACGGCACCCATTCGGTTTCCGTTTTGGCTTGCCCGCTCAATGGCATTTGGCTTGTCTTATGAGGATAAGAAAGTTATCAAACAAGCACGCCGCGAGACAGTGCGCTATGCGAATGAGCCTGAAACAGCTCAAATTAGGAAACTAAAAGAAGAGATTGAACTTGAAAGTTTGATGATTCAAGGCAGATCGTACGAAGTCGAGCAAATGGTAAAAGAATTGGACGGCTTAACTCAAACTGTACGGGGCAAAGGTCGTGAGCCCCATCCGATTTTCTTGGAACGGAAGTTTTTAATTGGAGAGGAAAGTGTTCGAAGTGCAAATCGTATTATTTCTGAAGAAGATCGTCATGCAATGCTGATTGAGAAGCTTGACCGTGAAACACGGCAACTCAAATCGCTACAATCAGAACTTGATCAAATCGACGCGAAAATTTCAGAGTTACATCAATATCAGTTAACTGTTCGTGCGAAAGAGGAGGAAAAAAAGAAAGCCGAAGAAGCGCGCAAGCAATCTGAAGAAGCTGAACTCGAAACTCCTCAACCTGCCGATTCAGAGAAAATCAAACTTGAGGAAGAGATCCAACGCCTCAAAGAAAAAATTGAGACAGGTGAAAAAGGTTACCAGTCGGAGAAGAAAGGGCTTGAGGAGGCATTATATCAATTTTATGTTGCGAAAGAAGCGCGGCAACTTAATCCAGCTGTACTGACGCAAAAAGAAAAAGAAATTCTAGAAACTCGAGCGGCGGTGGACGAAAAAGAAAAAGAATTACAAACGGAAATTCTAAAATTTAAAGAATCCGAGAAAACACTCTTACTTTCAGAAAAGGAAATGCTTGAAGAAAGAAGGGAACTTTACGAAAAGGATCTTAAAAACGTGAAAGAAGGCGATCCGCGCAAGGAAGAGCTCCAGGCTGAGTATGGTGAAGTAAAAACAGATCTCAACGAACTTGAAGAAGCGTTCCAATTATAAAATAGTAGTTTAACGTGAGAAAGTGACGCTATGAAAAAAGTAAGTCAGTTAATTTTAACGACGTTGCTGTTTTCTTTAATAGCTGGGTGTGGGTATACGCAAAAAGTTGTTTTGCCGGGTGGTATTCGGACTATTTATGTGGAGACATTTAAAAATGCAATTCCTGCAGAACGAATTTTTGCTTACCGTTCAGGTCTTGAAATTGATCTTACGAATGCTGTCATCAAACGATTTAATTTTGATGGAAATGTGAGAATCGTTAAGGATAAAAGTAAAGCGGATGCAAAACTAGTGGGGGCGATTATTTCTTATGACCAAGAAGCTATTCGATACACGACGCTTGACCGGCCGCAAGAATTGCGTCTACATTTGGTGGTTGACGTCAAGCTCATCAATTTGAAAACAGGCGAACTGATGTGGCATGAAGCTAATTTTTCAGGAAGTACTCTCTTCGAACCAAACGATGAACAAGGGCTCCGTAGAGTTTCGGCAGCTTCAGATGCCGTCCAGGATCTCGCACGTAATATTGTAGATCGTACTGTAGAAGATTGGTAAATTCCGATGCGTTCGGACTCCTCTCATTTACGACTTTTTGTCGGAGACCTCTTTCTCCGAAAAAAAAAGATTGAACACACCATCCAACAAATCCTTTCGAGTGAGGAGCGAGCATTCAATCTTCTAAAATTTGATTTGGAAACAATATCGGTTGAAAATCTTGTGATGCAAGCTCGTTCCTTTCCGATGTTGGGGCGTGCTCAGGTTTTTTTAGTCCGTAGTTTTGAGCGTCTCAAAAAAGAAAACGTGCTTTTATTGGAAGCATACTTTGAAAACCCTACCGAATGGTCCTACTTTTTTTTTGAAAGCGATCAAGTGGAAGAAAATCATCCTCTTCTGAAATTAATAACTCGCTTTGGCGAGCGATTCGATTGCGCTCCTAATGATCGAAAAACAGGTATCGATTTTATTCATCAGAAGTTAAAGTCAGGGGGTCAGACGATTACCAAAGAAGCATGGCAATTTCTCGAAGAGAAAACAGGTGGTGACTTCACGTTGCTTGATGCATGTATCGAGAAACTCATGCTTTATTGGGATCAAGAAAAGCCAATTGATGTGGAGCCTGCTCGGAAACTGGTTGACGAGTTCCTTCGTTTCGATACCTTTGACCTGACAGAAGCAATTTGTGAAAAGAACCCGTCAAAAGCACTTCAGGTGTTTCGTTATCTTTATGAGCTCGAAGGAACGGCTGTTCCGGTGATTGGTCTTTTGAATTGGCAACTCAAGCGGATTTGGCAAGCAAAAATACTCACCCAAGAACGAGGTGAGCGCGAGATGTTAAAATTCTTACGCATTTCTCCTTATCGAGTCCCTACTTTTCTGAAGCAAGTTGCCCGTTTTTCTTTTCACACCCTTGAACAGGCAATCAGCCAATTGTTTCAAATTGACTGGAAATTAAAAACAGGACAGATGAACGAGCAGATTGTTTTGGAAGCTTTTATTGTAAAACTTGCAACTTCAGAAAAAAGTCTTTTACGAACTGCCTAAAATCTTTTCCTTTTAGTTTCGACAATCTTAAAGAGAGTTTTTAGGATGAGGTTTTGCTTGTTTTTGCCAGCAAGCGAGCAAGCCGAGATTTCTTTCGATTGGCTTTTTGCTTGTGGATCGCCCCTTTTTGTGCGGCTCTGTCAAATTTGGAAATGAGGCTCTGCGCTTCTTCCTTCGCTTTGGCAGAATCTTGAGTGGCGAGTAACGCAATTTTCTTAAAAAGGGTTCTTAGTTCAGACCGTACTTTTTGATTGCGCGCTTGTTTCCGCTTGTCACTTCTAACGTGATCAATAGCTGATTTTGTAATTGGCATTTCTTTCTCCTAATCGTAACACGAGCCTTGGGAATACTTTACAGCTTCCCATAGTAGCTCAAAAGTAGGGTGTACTGTAACACGGTGTCTTTTGAATGTCAATCAAGGGATCATGGGCCTGTGTATTTTAACAGTGACAGGTTTTTCCAGCTTGATTACAATAAAATGATAGATAGTTTTTAAGGGGTCCTTTTGATGGTAATGATCAAAGAAGAATTTTTGGGTTCTCCGACACTTCAAG
Source organism: Candidatus Omnitrophota bacterium (assembly GCA_016206995.1). Lineage (GTDB taxonomy): Bacteria > Omnitrophota > Omnitrophia > Omnitrophales > Abzuiibacteriaceae > JACQQN01. The sequence continues at coordinate 6,537 of JACQQN010000187.1, forward strand.
AAGAACTTTACTCACTTCCCGAAACCCCTGGCGTGTATTTGATGAAGGGGAAGGGAGGTGAAAAACTTTATATTGGAAAAGCGCAAAATCTAAGGAAGCGCGTCCTTTCTTATTTTCAAAAGAATGTCCATTCCCCAAAAATTACTGTCCTGATTCAAAAAGTAAGACACGTTGAAGTCATTGAAACGCAAACAGAAGCGGATGCTCTGTTGCTTGAAGCATCTCTCATCAAGCGATATCAATGCCGGTATAACACCATGCTTCGGGATGATAAAACATATCCGCTGCTCAAGTTAACGGGAGATGCATATCCGAGACTTCACATCACACGGAACCGGACAGACCGAAAAGCAACTTATTATGGACCTTACACAGACGCAAAACTTTTGCGCGAAGTCGTCCGAATCGTCAACAACCTTTTTCCAATTAGAAAATGTGAACGGCTCCCAAAAACCGCATGCCTTTATTATCACATCGGTCAATGCCTCGCTCCTTGCATCAAACCAGAAGTGAAGCCCGCGTACAACCGCTATGTGAAGGAAATAAAAAGCTTTCTCGGTGGCGGTAAGAAAAGTTTAATTGATTATTTGACGGATCGAATGCATGAAGCGCGGAAGGAATATCATTTTGAAGACGCTCAATTTTTTAAGGAACAAATTGAAGCTTTGAGTTGGCTTCGAAAAAAGCGTTTCGACCAGAAAATTCCCGAAGGCGGCATCGGACTCAGGGGGACGCTCTCACTTAAAAAATTATTCGGGATGGAACGGTTGCCCGAACGGATTGTTTGTTTTGACGTTTCAAATATTCAGGGCAATCAGTCAGTTGCCTCCAAAGTCAGCTTTTTCCGGGAGCTTGAAAATAAACTTGAATATCGTCGCTACAAAATTAAAACCGTATCGGGCATTAACGATTATGCCATGATTCAAGAGGCCCTCAGGCGCATGCTTCGAGGTCTTCGTGAAGGAACTGAGGGAATCGCACCGGACCTCATTGTGATCGATGGGGGCCGAGGTCATTTGAATGCTGCGTTAGAAGTGTTGCAATCGGAAGGTTTTGGAGAAATTAAACTCATTTCAATTGCGAAACAATTCGAATATTTGTTTTCACCAGACTGTCAAGAGCCTATTGCCATCTCCCATCGCGAGCCGTCCCTACGGCTTCTTCAGCGTATTCGTGATGAAGCACACCGGTTTGTGATTACGTATCACCGTTTCTTAAAAGCGAAAGAATTGACGCATTCTATTTTGGATCAAATCACAGGCATTGGAGAAAAAAGGAAACGCGCATTACTAACTTACTTCCCATCAATTACCGCTTTAAGAAATGCAACAGTGGATGAAGTTGCGCATGCAGCAAACGTAAACGAAACTTTTGCAAAAAAAATCCTTGCTCAAATCCAAGCTCTGGATTCTAGCAATGTTAAAACGTAATTAGGCAAATAATTCCCAATGAACAGACGAGAAACAATTGATCAACTCTTGAATACACGTTTTTCAGCGGTGTATGTCAATGTTGTTGATGAAAGTAATTTGCATGCCGGTCACGCAGACGCTCAGCAAGGTGGTGAGACGCATTTTTCAGTCACCGTGGTTTCTGATTCCTTCATAGGGAAAACATTAATTGAGCGTCACCGGTTAATTTATGATGCTTTGCAGAGCGAAATAAAAGCAGGTATTCACGCCCTCCGAATCAAAGCATGCTCTCCCGACGAATGGCAACGCATGGCGCATCCTAAGGGTTAGGGCGTTTTTCTTTACAAGTTATTGAAAGGCTGTTACACTACGGCTCATTTTAAAAGCTATGGATGAACGAATCGCGCAGTTTAGAGAAGTTTTAAAAGAGACCGACGAGAA
>JACQQN010000188.1 GCA_016206995.1 Candidatus Omnitrophota bacterium
AATCGAACTGGTTCATTAGTCCTATGATTTTGTAAGTTAAAGGTTCAGAAAAGCAGTCATAATGTACCTAAAAAATATCCCGCAAACCACAAAAAGTTTAACTTCAAAGTCAAAGTAGAACTTCTTATAATAAATTGCGTCATCAAACTTAGGTTGCGGTAATTATCGTCAAATGGAAGGTTTTAGTTTAATGATGAGAGAAAGCTTGGAAAAGAGGAAAAAACGGGCGTCTCAAGCCATCCGCCTACTCAGGAAAGCGATTCCGGAACATAAAATTGCCCTCCATTTTAGAAATCCACTGGAGCTTTTGGTAGCGACCATTCTTTCCGCCCAATGCACCGATAAGCGCGTGAATATGGTGACACCCGCTTTGTTCCGAAAATACAAAACCGCAAACGATTACGCCGAAGCAGATTTAAAGACATTCGAACAGGAAATCCGATCAACTGGTTTTTATAAGGCAAAGGCAAAAAGTATTACCAATTGTGCCAAAGAACTTGCGAAGCGCTTTTCCGGAAAAGTACCGAATCGGATGGAAGATTTAGCGACGCTTCCCGGCGTTGGGCGAAAAACAGCAAATGTCATTTTAGGAAATGCTTTTGGAATTCCCGGAATTGTTGTCGATACTCACATGAAGCGCGTCAGTTTTCGTTTGGGGTTTACAGACAAAACCGATCCGGAGAAAATAGAGTTTGATTTAAATGAAATCATTCCACAAAAAGATTGGGTCGAATTTTCTCACCTTATGATTTGGCACGGACGACTCACGTGTTTTGCGCGAAAACCCAATTGTAAAACTTGTTCTATCAATAAAATCTGCCCCTCAAGGGAAGATATTTAATGAACCAAATTTCTTCCGATTTAATCAAACAACTTGCGCATGAAACAGGCTTCGATGCTTGCGGCATTACGGTTCCATTCCCTTTAAAAGAAGCCGAGCAAAGATTTTCCGATTGGGTTGGTGAAGGCAAACACGGCGAGATGCGCTATCTTGAGAATTATTGTGAACGTGCTAAAAAGTTTTGGGATGGATTCCCGAATGCCAAGTCGATCATTGTTTTGGGAGTTAATTATTATTCAAACTCTCACCCCAACCCTCTCCCTTCGCAAGGGAGAGGGAAGGGTGAGGGTCGAGTCGCTCGTTACGCATGGGGAAAAGATTATCATCATGTGATTCGCGAAAAAATCGAGGCTTTGAAATCTAAAATTTTGGAACGTGTAAATTGCGAGATTCGGTTTGAACATTCTGTTGATACAAAACCTCTTCTTGAAAAACCACTTGCGGTTCAAGCAGGACTTGGATTTATTGGAAAACAAACACAGCTTCTCTCGCTTCAATTTGGCCCTTGGCTCTTTCTCTCCGAATTGGTAACGGATTTAGAGCTGGAATCAGACACGCCTTTTAAAGGTAGCTGTGGAACTTGCCGGTTATGCATTGATGAATGTCCTACTGAAGCCATTGAAGAAACCGGTGGAATCGATGCACGAAAATGCGTTGCATACTTAACTATTGAACATAAAAGTTCAATTCCAGAAGAGCTTCGCCCGAAAATCGGAAATTGGGTTTTTGGGTGCGACGAATGCTTAAGTGTGTGTCCGTATACTTCCAAACAAAAAGAGGCCGGAATAAGTGATTTGAAATCCGAATCCGGTTTTGGTTCTCAACTTGATCTCAGGGAACTTTTTGATATTCCAAGCCAAGGGGCTTATGAGAGAAAATTTAAAGGAACAGCGATTTTGCGCGCCAACCGAAAACAATTAATCAGAAACGTTTGTGTGGTACTGGGCAATTCAAAAGATCGAGCTGCTATTCCGATATTAGAAAAAGCACTCTCGGATTCTTCGGAGCTCGTTCGCGAGCACGCTCACTGGGCGTTGGAGCAATTGGGAAGAAAAGTAGATGTCTTAGAGCGTCTAACAAAAGTGTCATCCTGAGGCGTTAGCCGAAGGATCTACGAACGCAGATTCTTCGCTTCGCTCAGAATGACAAGGTTTTGTTAGGTGCTCTAAATGAATCTCGGGTCTACTCATATTAACTGGGAACTTTTGCTTTAACATGCATCAAAACAATATCGAACCTTGGCAGCATGACCACACCTTCCACCAGGATCAAAAAAGATCTGGGGAAAAGAGAACGCTCTTGGTTGCAGTGATTACTGCAATGATGATGATTGTAGAAATCATCGCAGGGATTGTTTTTGGTTCTATGGCCCTGCTCGCTGACGGCCTCCACATGGCTTCCCATACAGTTGCTTTGAGTATCAATGTCTTCGCATATGTATACGCACGCCGCCATGCAAAGAATAGACAATTTACATTTGGCACCGGCAAGGTGAATGCATTGGGTGGTTTCACAGGCGCAGTTTTATTGGGAATGTTTGCAATCGTGATGGCATGGGAAAGTGTGAAACGGTTTATTCATCCCGTTAGCATTGCATTCGATCAAGCCATTTTGGTTGCGACGATCGGGCTCGTGGTCAATGGAGTTTCTATCTTTATTTTAGATAGCAAACATGACCATGATCATTCAGACGAAGAAAATATTTCTCATGATCATCATGGAGACCACAACTTGCGCTCCGCCTATTTTCATGTCCTAGCAGATGCGCTCACGTCGCTTCTTGCAATCTTTGCGCTTTTAGCAGGGAAGTATTTTGCTTTCACGTGGATGGATCCGCTCATGGGTATTGTTGGTGCCATTCTTGTTTCTCGCTGGTCTTTAGGGCTTTTAAGAACAAGCAGTGGCATTTTGTTAGATAAACAAGCACCTGTTCTAATTCAAAAGGAGATCAAAAAGTGTATCGAAAGCGACGGTGACAGCCGAGTAACGGATCTTCATTTATGGGCAATCGGGCCTCATATTTACAGCGCGATCATTTCGATTGTTGCCCATCATCCCAAAGAGCTTGAAGAATATAAGAAATCAATACCTTCTCATCTGGGGCTGGCTCACGTCACCATTGAAATTTGCAAATGCAGAGAGGGTGGATTTTCAATCGTTACTTAGAACAAAACCCTACAGGTTTCTTCGAAACCTAAACGTAGGATTTAAAAGGAGAAAACCATTGAGTAATTCAAAACTAACGTGCTGCTCGCAACCTGTTCCTCAATCAACTTTTGCATCGATCGCGCTTCTTTTGCTTCGTCTGGTTGTCGGAGCCGCATTTGTCTTGCATGGATGGGGAAAAATTCAGAATCCATTTGGTTGGGCAGGTTCTGAAGCGGCCATTCCCGGCTTTTTTCAATTTTTAGCGGCACTCTCAGAATTTGGCGGAGGAATTGCTTGGATTCTTGGGCTTTTGACTCCGCTCGCATCACTCGGAATCGGCTGCACGATGGCAGTAGCAGTTCACATGCATATGATTGTGAGACATGACCCATTTGTGAATCCAACAGGAGGAATGTCTTACGAACCGGCTTTGGTGTATCTTGTAATTGCTTTGGTGATACTCACACTTGGGCCAGGAAAATTCTCGCTTGACCATAAAATCTTCGGAGAACGTAAAACAAACTAGAATGAAAGTTCTTTTAAAAACCTACGGCTGTCCTCACTTTCATTTACACAATAGAACTTTATTAATTGGAAGTGAGGACTGTCATAACTTCTTTAAATTGAAAGAAAAAAAATGAAAGTTCTATTGAAAAATTATGGCTGCACTTGCGCCTATGCGCAAGCACTGCCACGTGAGGGCGTAAGGATAGCCCTCTACGCGGTTCCCTCAAGTCCGAATGGAATGTTTTATGGATAAAAAACTTAAGGTGTGTATTCGAACTTTCGGCTGCCCTGACTATCAACTGATTCTTTCGGGAAGTCAGGACTGTCATAACTTCTTTAGATAGAAAGAATAGAATGAAAATTTTAATGAAAAGTTATGGCTGGCCGGTTGATGCGGTATGTGCG
>JACQQN010000189.1 GCA_016206995.1 Candidatus Omnitrophota bacterium
ACGTTATTTTTTGAGCGAATTGATGGCTCCATTTTTTCTTTCAGTTTCACTTTTTACCTTTATTTTTTTAGTGGGCAATTTGGTGAAGCTGGCAGATCTTTTGGTGAACAAAGGCGTCAACATCATTGATATTGTCAAAATTTTACTTCTCCTGCTTCCTCAGTTAGTGATTTTTATTCTTCCAACCAGCGCGATTGCTACGGTCCTTCTTGTTTTCGGCGGTTTTGCGCAAAACAACGAAATTACTGCCATCAAAGCAAGTGGTGTCAATGTGCTTCGTGTGATGATTCCTGTGATGCTCATTGCATTTCTTTTGAGTCTGGTGACACTTTTCTTTGTGGACCAGATTCAACCGCGTGTTCATTACGTGTTTCGTTCTGTGATGAACGATCTGATTATTCAAAAGCCGGAGGCCTACATTGAATCAGGCCGTTTTGTAAAGGATTTTAAGGGTTACATTCTTCGCGTTCAGGATGTTGAGGGAAAACGTTTGCATGGCGTCACAATCTTCCAGCCTCAAGAAGGAAAACCAACGCGTACGATTATTGCAGAGTGGGGTGAAATCACTTCGTCTCCCGAAGACCATACGCTTGCGTTGAAACTTTATAGCGGTATCAGTGATGAGCCTAATCCGGACAATCCCTCCGTTTTGTACAAAATGCATTTCGATACTTTTTTACTGCCATCGCTTAGCTTGGCAAATACCTCCACACAAAAAGTCAAAAGAAAGATGAAAGATCTATCACTGAATGAGTTAATCCTCATCTTGCGGAATATGAAACAATATCGCGACAATCTTCTATCTCAAGGTCATGATTTGGGCAGTGTTAATTCGGAAACACGGGACTTGGCACTAGAAGCAAAGGCGGAAATTCAACGGAAAGTCTCTTTTGCCTTCGCAACGTTTAGTTTTGTATTGATTGGACTTCCGCTTGCTATTGTCACACGAAGAGGTGAAGCAGTAGTGAGTTTTTCACTGTCCATGATTGTGGTTGCCGTTTATTATATCCTCTCAATCTGGGGAAAAACCATCGCCGTACATGGAATTCTTCCGGCAGTGGTGGCACTTTGGATTCCTAACGTGGTTGTGATTGGAGTAGCTCTTTTTCTAATGATGAAAGTCATTCGATTGTAGCTTTCCCTCGTTTCAATTCTTGTGTTATACTTACTATGTTAATTTCGTTCTTTGACGGCTTTTACCGGTGGATGATCGCTCCTTTTCACTTTGTGTCAAGGAGAGGAAAGTCCGAACTTCAAAGGGTAGAGTGTCCCGTAACACGGGATGGAGCTGGGTAAAACCCTGCTTTAAGGAAAGTGCCACAGAGACAAGACATCCGAAGCACTTTGTGCTGGATAAAGGTGAAAAGGTGGTGTAAGAGACTACCGCCCAAGAGGTAACTCGAGGGGCAAGGCAAACCCCACTTGAAGAAAGACGGAAAAGATGCGTGCTCGCCTTAAAATCATCGAGCATGGAGCGACCCGTTCCAAGGGCATCTAGGTTCGTCGAATCATCTCGGTCGCAAGGTCGAGGGAAGACAGATGATCGTCGCTACTTTCTTATGAAAGTAGAACAGAATTCGGCTTATAGCCGGTAAAAGTCGTTTTATTTTGTTACAACAGAAATTTTCACGTTGAATCCACAGATAAAAACCACATTTGAAGAGATAAGTCGCTTGACATTTGGTGAGTCCCGCTGTATAGTTTTAAAAAATTTGAGAAGTTGTTAACCTTTTAATCTGGTCCTGAGAGACTAGGAAAGGAAAGAAAATGAAAACTAATTCGAACACTCAACCCGTCCAAAATGGCGGGTTTTTTTGTGTCTATTTTCTTCCCAACCCTAGCTCTCGCTTTGAGGAAATCACACCATGAATTCAAGCAAAATCATCTTAAGTTCTGAAGAAGTTAGCAAGGCAATTACCCGGATTGCGCATGAAATTCTGGAACGTAATCCCAACCGCACGGAACAAATTGCATTAATTGGTATTCGAACTGGAGGAGCTGTACTTGCCAAACGATTTCAGGATACACTTCAAGTCATTGCGAAGCGTGAATTTCCATTGGGCATTCTTGACATTACTTTATACCGGGATGATTTAAGTGAAGTCGGACCCCAGCCAGATGTCAAGGAAACAAAAATTGATTTTGATGTCACCGGAAAAATTATCATCTTGGTTGATGACGTTCTCTACACTGGACGAACCATCCGCTGCGCACTTGACGCCATCATTGATTTTGGCAGGCCCGAATGCATTCAACTGGCTGCTTTAATTGACCGAGGACACCGCGAGCTTCCCATCAAGCCAGATTTCATTGGAAAAAATATTCCAACTTCTAAGTCAGAAGAAGTTTACGTGAAACTCCGTGAAAAAGATGGAAAAGATGAAGTGATTGTGGCATCAAAGGATCCAGTATGACCGTCCAATGGACGCGGAAAGATTTGGTAGGACTTCAAGATCTTTCGGCTGGCGAAATTGAGTTGGTTTTAGATACTGCCAAGTCGCTCCAAGAGATTTCACTCAGGCCCATCAAAAAAGTTCCCACGCTCCGCGGCCGGACGGTTGCCAATCTCTTTTTTGAACCGAGTACTCGGACCCGAATTTCTTTTGAGCTTGCTGAAAAGCGTTTGAGCGCAGATACCATTCATGTGGCAGGGTCAACGTCGAGCACGGTGAAGGGTGAGACTTTAATTGACACTATTCGAAATATTGAGTCGCTGAAAGTAGATATGATGGTGGTCCGGCATTCCGCCTCAGGGGCGCCTCATCGGTTGGCACGAATGTCGGACGTGAGCGTGATTAATGCCGGCGACGGAATTAATGAGCACCCCACCCAAGCGCTTCTTGACATGTTTACCATTCGTGAGAAAAAAGGAAAACTCGCCGGGCTTAAAATTGCGTTTGTGGGTGATATTTTACACAGCCGTGTTGCCCGGTCCAACATGTGGGGATTGACCCGGCTTGGCGCCAAAGTAATTGTCTGCGGGCCCAAAACCCTTCTGCCGCCAAAAGTAGAAGCATTCGGGGTCGAAGTAACGACCGATTTAAAAGAAGCCATTCAAGATGCGGATGTGATTAATTTGCTCCGAATTCAATCAGAGCGGCAAGCGCAATCTTATTTTCCAAGCATCCGCGAGTATGCAAATTCTTATCAAATTAATTCCGAAGTACTCAAACATGCAAAACCCGGTCTTTTGATCATGCATCCCGGGCCAGTCAATCGCGGCATCGAACTCTCAAGTGACGTCATGGATGGCCCTTACTCAGTGATTTTGGACCAGGTGACCAATGGCCTTGCGGTACGGATGGCCGTTCTTTATCTCTTAAGTGGCGTACGCGCTAAGGTTGAAAAGGAGTGATATGGATCTTTTAATTAAAGAAGTTCACGTGATTGATCCTAAAAATAAAGTTGATAGCGTCTTGGATGTTTCAATTCGTAAAGGAAAAATCGCAGAACTTAAAAAAGGGCTTGAAGCAAACGGTTCAGCAATAATTCAAGGAAAAGCCCTTCATCTTCTCCCCGGTTTAATTGACCTGCACGTTCATTTCCGTGAGCCAGGCTTTGAGCAAAAAGAAACGATTGTTTCAGGCGCTCATGCAGCTTTAAAAGGGGGTGTGACGGCGGTGGTGACCATGCCCAATACGAATCCGCCGTGTGACCATCAAAGCGTGATCGACAACATCATCCGAAAGGCGCGCGAAGTGCCGCTTCATATTTTCCCTTCAGGAACCATCAGTAAGGAAAGAGCAGGTAAAGAACTTTCCGAAATGGCAGATTTGAAACGCGCTGGGATTTGGGCGGTCAGCGATGATGGCAATTGGGTAGAAGATTCGCTTCTCATGCGCCGGGCGATGGATTATGCGGCCATGCTTGACCTTTTGGTGATTACGCATGCGGAAGATCACCGATTGCGAGCAAGTGGTGTGATGAATGAAGGGCTCATGTCAACCAAGCTTGGACTTCACGGAATGCCGAATGCTTGTGAAGATATCGCAGTTTTGCGGGATGTGGAACTTGCGCGGCTGACTGGCGCGAGGCTTCACGTTGCACACCTTTCGACAAAAGGCGCTCTTGAGATTGTCCGCCGCGCTAAGAAAGAAGGATTGGCAGTAACTTGTGAAGTGACGCCGCATCACTTTTCACTGACGGATGAATTACTGGTTCATTACGACACTAATTTCAAAATGCATCCGCCGCTTCGCACGGAAGAAGATCGGGCGGCGCTGATTGAAGGGTTTCGAGATGGAACTGTGGACGCTATTGCAACCGACCATGCGCCACACACGGAAGAAGAGAAAATGCAGGAGTTTCAAGACGCGCCGCCCGGTGTCATTGGTCTTGAAACGTCGCTTGCTGTTTCCTTGACAGAACTTTATCACAAAAAGGTAATTTCTCTTGGAGAGCTTGTGAAGAAAATGTCATGGCGGCCCGCAGAGATCTTAAAACTTCCGGCCGGTTTTGGTGAAATCAAAGTGGGTAAGAGCGCAAGTCTTGCGTTAGTCGATTTGAATCATGAATGGGTTGTTCAGAAAGAAGGGTTTATTTCAAAATCCAAAAACTCCTGTTTTATCGGAAAAAAATTAAAAGGACGTGTGCTCGCGACAGTTTGCGACAGCAAATTATGGAAGTGGGAGAAGTAATGGCGAGAGCGATTCTTGCGTTAGAAGATGGTTTAATATTCGAAGGAGAAAGTTTCGGCGCATCCGGCGAAACAAACGGAGAAGTTGTTTTTAATACCTCGCTTGTTGGTTACCAGGAAATTTTGACAGACCCTTCCTATAAAGGCCAAATCGTGACCATGACTTATCCGCACATTGGAAATTATGGAATTAATCAATTGGATGAAGAGTCGCTCAAGCCTCATGTGAGCGGTTTTATTGTGAAGGAAACAAGCCCGATCGCGAGCAGTTGGCGCTCTGAAATGACCCTTGATCAATACCTGAAAAAACACGGCATTGTCGGAATTCAGGGGATTGATACCCGAAAACTCGTGAAACATCTTCGAGATCAAGGGGCAAAAAAGGGAATCATTTCAACCACAGATCTTGATCCGAAGCGGCTCATCAAGAAAGCGAAAGATTCAGAAGATATTGTTGGGGTTGATATGGTCAAGCGGGTGACTTGTGAAAAACCTTATGACTTCGAAGAGTCGCTTCCCACTGAGTTTGAATGGCCGAAACAGCAAGCAAACATCGCTTGTGGAGCTCCGAAGGGCAAGCGGTACTTTGTGGTGTGTATCGACGGCGGCATGAAATTAAATATCTTACGAAAATTAAACCAACATGGGTTTCGAGTGAAAGTAGTTCCTGCGTCGACATCCGCTCAAGCCATTTTAGCAATGAATCCCGACGGCATTTTTCTCTCAAATGGCCCGGGAGATCCTGA
>JACQQN010000190.1 GCA_016206995.1 Candidatus Omnitrophota bacterium
CAATATTCTTTGGTATAAATAATTACTTTTGGTTGTGGCATTGTGAACCTCTCACCGGAATAGGGGACAGGCACGCACTGCATGTGCCTGTCCCCTATTTCTACATTTCCCAATTCAAAGAACGCTGCACCGCTTCTTTCCAGCGTTCATATAAATGGTTGCTTGTTTTTTGGTTCATCTTTGGCGAAAATACCCTGTCAACTTTTCGATGCGAAAGAAACTCTCTTTGATCCTTCCAAAAACCAACTGCAATGCCGGCAAGCCCTGCGGCGCCAAGCGCGGTGGTTTCGATCACTTTTGGGCGTTCCACGCGGCATCTTAAGATATCCGATTGAAATTGCATGAGAAAATTATTTGCACATGCCCCTCCATCAACCTGCAATTTTTTAATCGAACGCCCGAGTGCGCGTTCCATTTCAAGAACAACGTCTTTCGTTTGATAGGCAATTGCTTCAAGCGCTGCGCGCACAAAATGAGCGGGTTTCGTACCGCGCGTAATTCCAAGAACGGTGCCACGTGCGGTTGAATCCCAATAAGGAGCACCCAACCCAACAAGCGCGGGAACAAAATAAACACCCTCATTAGAAGAAAGTGATCTTGCGAGCTTGTCTGTTTCAAAAGCTTTTTGAATCACTTTGAGTCCGTCTCGAAGCCATTGAAGCGCAGCCCCGCCAATAAAAATACTTCCTTCCAAAGCATAGTTCACATTGCCATTTACCTTCCAAGCAACCGTCGTGAGAAGATTTTTCGAATGAACAATTTTCTTTCCCGTGTTCACCTGCAAGAAAAGTCCTGTGCCGTAAGTATTTTTGACCACGCTTGGCTTGTAACAACCTTGAGCAAACATGGCTCCTTGTTGATCACCGATAATCCCAGAGATCGGAATTTCTGTTTTAAACTCACGACACTTGAAAGAAGTGATATTCTCGCTTGATTCAACAACTTTTGGGAGCATCGAAGTTGGTACATTAAATTTTTTGAGAAGCTCCTCGTCCCATGACAAATTGTGGATATTAAAAAACATGGTGCGAGAAGCATTGCTTGGATCAGTGACATGCGCTTTCCTACCTGTCATGTTCCAAATAATCCATGTATCAATTGTTCCAAATAAAAGGTTCCCCTTCTCGGCTTTCTTCCGCGCACCAGGCACATGATCTAAAATCCATTTGACTTTCGTCGCAGAAAAATAAGAATCGATTACGAGACCTGTTTTATTCCGAATTTTCTCCTGCCAACCTTCTTTGATCAATCGTTCGCAGTCACGTTGCGTTCTGCGGCATTGCCAGACAATCGCATTGTAGACAGGTTTTCCAGTCTGGCGATCCCAGACCACGGTGGTTTCGCGCTGGTTAGTGATACCAATACCGGCAACTTCCTCTCCGCGAACATTTCTCAAAACCTGTTTGATGACTTTAAGTGTGCTTTGCCAAATTTCAAGCGGGTCATGCTCTACCCATCCTGGTTTCGGGAAAATTTGCTGGAATTCTTGGTAGGACATTCGAACGATGGTTTGTTTGCGGTCGAAAAGAATAGCGCGGTTTCCGGTTGTTCCTAAGTCCAGAGCTAGAATATATTTCTTCATAAAGTAAAGGTGTTGTTAATTATGATTTGTATTGTAACACAAGAAATCGGCCGGATAAAACCACCTGTAATTTTTTGATGTAATTATTAAGTGTGGCGTATTAAAATACACCAACAAAAAGGAGCTCACGTGGCAAAGAGAATCATGGTACTTGCTTTCACATTCTTTGTTTTATTTTCACATTTTGCTTTTGCCGTCGAGTATCGCCCTGTCCTCGAAGGGGAAACATATGACCCCAGCCAATGGCAAAAAGAACGACTCTATATCGATCGGGCTTTTGGTAAATTAACCTATGGAGCGTGGAACTTTTTTCTGGGGTGGATGGAGCTCGGCCGGGAACCTTATGAAGCTGCTGTTTTGGGAGATAATCTCTTGCTTGGTGTTGCAAAAGGAATCGCTTATTCCATAGCGGATATGGGAGGCGGCGCGCTCAACGTACTCACCTTTCCAATCACTACGCTTAACACTCCATTGCCTGAGGGTGGGATTGAACACCGCGAGTTTTAATTCTTCTCCGCATACCGCATGGACGGATCCACCAAACATTTTGACGGAGATTCGCGATGTTCACTCAGGATGATTTTAAAATCCCAAATTTTGTAAAACTGCCTCCACGGAGTGCGCCTTATTAAGCGAGTAAAAATGAAGGCCTTTCACACCATTTTTTAACAAATCTTGACATTGCTTCATAGCAAGTTCGATCCCATATTTTCTCGCACCTTCTGGATCATTCTCAAATTTTCCGAGCGCTGCTTCTACCTCTAGAGGAATTTTCGATTTACAAAGTGCCGTAAATCGCCTGACTTGCTGCGCTGAGAGAATAGGTAAAATCCCAGGAATAACAGGAACTTTAATTCTCGCCTTGCGTACCTGATCGAGATATTCATAAAAATACCGATTGTCAAAAAAAAGTTGCGTGATAATGACATCGGCACCAGCTTCAACTTTTTCCTTGAGGTACTTGATATCGCTTTCGCGGTTTTGGGAATCTGGGTGTTTCTCTGGAAACCCAGCTACGGCGATTGAAAAATAATTCATGCGTTTAACTTCTCGAACCAAATCACGCGCGTAACGAAACCCATTTGGATGTGGCTCAAAGCCAGCGGCGCCTTGTGGAGGATCCCCTCTCAAAGCGATCAAATTATAAATCCCCTTCTTTTTCAGAAATTCAAGGGTGTGGTGTATTTCATCCCTTGACTGGCCAACCACAGTTAAGTGACACATGGTTTCAACTTTAATTTTATTCTTCAAACGATCTGAAAGATCAAGTGTTAAGTCTCGAGTAGTGCCTGCAGCACCGTAAGTCATTGAAAAGAATGCGGGATTGTACTGGTTTAAACGTTCAACTTCCCGGAACATTTCACTCACGCCTTCTTCTGTTTTGGGAGGAAATAGTTCGATGGAAATATCAACTTTTTTTGTTTTGTAAAGCTCGTGTAATTTCATAACTTCCTCAACTCATTTGGGTCATTATAGCAAACATTACTCTGTCTCCTAATAATTAACGGTAGGGCCAAATATTTTCTTCAGCTTAACTGAAAGCATTCCGATATATTGTTGAGAAAGACTCATTTATAAAAACGCGCGGAGATTGGATTATGAAACGAAAACTCGGGTTATTTTTTGTTGTTATCTTTACTTTAACAACCATCTCCCTTCTTGCCGCTGAACCAAGCCCTTGGACAAAAGAATTAACTTACACGAAAAAAACAATTGGCAAATTAAGTTTTGGAATCAAAAATGCTGCCTTTGGCTGGACCGAGTTTTTGATGCAACCTTATAGCTTCATGAAGGCCAACGAAAATTTTTTTATTGGGATTGCTAACGGCGCATTTTATGCCGCAGCCGATACAACCCTTGGAGCGTTGCAAGCTGGGACCTTCATCTTTCCTAAAGACATTCCACTTCCCGAAGGCAATGATGTCATTAAAATGTAACTCTTGGGCAAAGTAAAGTAGTCCGATCGAAACAAACCCCATGTTACAATGTTAAAAAAGAATGGGGATGGGATATGAAAAAGAGCGCGCAAGTAATTGGGGTCGGGTTGTTATTGCTACTCACAGTAAGCGTCGGATGCGCCAGTCGACAAACTCCGCCCGTCTCCTCGTCTAAAAACATTCCACCTGCTCAAAATTCAACGCTAGATCAGTATGCTCGTACAGACACTTCTCTCGGAGCGTTTGCGGCAAAGAAAAAAGTTGAATCTGAAGAACAAGCAGAAGCGCTCATATCTGGAGACGAGGCAAAGAATGCATTTGGAGAGCTTCACAAAAAAGAAATGCAGGAAGAACTCCAGAAAATCCAACTCTCCATCGTAGAGTTTGACAAAAACGAAGAGCAAGTTCGTCAACAAGAGTAAGCGGGAGAAACTCGAGTGTCGCTTATATCCCCATCTTTCCCCCATCTATGGCTCTCGAGGAAAAGGGGTATAACGTGGAGTTTTTTGTTGGTGATTCTGATTGCCTCCTTTCAGACGACTTCCCTTTTCGCAAATGAAAATGCCTTAACCGAAGAGAAAAAAGAATCCTTAACCGTCGAAGAACTTAAAAAAACAAAAGCGGTTCAACTATTCTCTGAGCGCCACTTTAAAGAAGCTCTTGAAGAATTCCAAAATCTCTCTAAGCAATACCCACAAGATATTATAGTTAAAATTTATATCGGCGCCTCCTTTTTTTACCTCAACCAAGATGAAGACGCCATACAAGCATTCAAACAAATTCTATCATTGAACCCCTCTGATCTGCTAAGTCACCAATACCTTGCAAATATTTACTTGAGGCAAGGAAATCTCGATCTTGCCGAATCGGAACTGACCCATCTCATTGAAAATGACCGAGAAGGATCTTTATCCCAAGCCGCAAAACGACAACTTGAAACCGTGAAGCGGCTACGTGAAAATGAAGTTAACGTTGTAAAAACGCCGGAAAGACAAGTTTCACCGCAAGAATTTTTAAAAACAAAAGCAGCTCAATATTTCATGAGCGGCCAATATCAAAAAGCACTTGAAGAACTCCATAACCTTGAAAAAATGTACCCTGAGGATTTGTTAATCGCTCGCTACGTCGGAATCACTCAAGATAAATTAAAACGATACGATGAGGCACTGCTTA
Source organism: Candidatus Omnitrophota bacterium (assembly GCA_016206995.1). GTDB lineage: Bacteria > Omnitrophota > Omnitrophia > Omnitrophales > Abzuiibacteriaceae > JACQQN01. The sequence continues at coordinate 4,693 of JACQQN010000190.1, forward strand.
CATTCCAAGCCACCCTGAAAATCGCTCCGGATAATATCCCGCTCCATTACTCGATGGCTCAAACGCTTCTCCACAAAAAAGATTTTGAAGGTGCAAAAGGCGAGTTTCAATACGTTGCAGATCGTGACGAAACAGGAGCGTATCGGTCACGAGCCGTCCGTGAAGTTGAGGGGGTTCAAAGAATTATTGATTATCTCAAACGAGCGAAACCTAAAAAATGGACATTGAACGCCTCTGGTGGAGCTGAGTACAACACAAATGCAACTTCAGAATCTCGAATCCCTGGCTTCGGCTCCCAAGAACACCAAAGTGCATGGAAATTCTCAAACTCGGCGGGTGGAAGTTACGAATTTTGGAGGAAAGACGCGTGGTCAATCAAAGGGACTTACAATTACTCTCATGCTTTCTATTCCGATAGCTTAAGCCAGTTGAATGTGATCTCGAACGGAGCGGGCGCTAACGCAACTTACATTAAAAATATCAACGGAAAGCTTCTGTTCCTGCAAATAGCACAAACCACGTATCACAACATTGTTCGGGACGATTATTATTCCACTATATTTGTCCAATCGATCACCGGACTCTTCCAGCCAAAAGATTGGTATCGCCTCATCTCATCTTATCGCCTCCTCTTTACAAGTTATGATAAAGAAGGCACAGAACCGGACATTACTTCACGAGATGGACTTGGAAATGCTGTGAGTCTGACGAATAACTTTTATTTCAATAAACCAAAAACTTTATACTACCTGCTCGGTGCCGAGGTCCAACGAGACGACACTCAAGGGGTTGATTACATCAAAAACGCATTTTCAATACGCACTGGATTTCATTTCCCGATCATTTTTAAATGCGAAGGCGAAATTGGTTTTCGGTTTAAAGAATCCGAGTTTCCAAAATTTAGCGCGCCGGTTCTTACTCTTAATACCGAACCAGAGCGTCGCGACGAAGAGTACAACTTTGACATTGCTCTCACTAGAAAAATAAATGACCAGTGGACACTTAACGCTTACTATCGATTAATCATGACGGACAGTCAAAACGATCTTTACACCTATACCAATAACGCTCTCGGTTTTACACTTTCCTATAATTATTAAGAGCGTCTAACAAAAGTGTCATCCTGAGGCGTTAGCCGAAGGATCTACGAACG
>JACQQN010000193.1 GCA_016206995.1 Candidatus Omnitrophota bacterium
ATGTTGGGTGGCCAGATTTCCCTAAAAGTTCTGATTCCACCTTATGTTGGTTTGTTCGCAATCGCGTTTTTGATGGTCAGCTTGAGTCTGCTGCTTTCGTCACTTACAGCCAGCCACTCAGTTGCTGTGATTCTCGGGTTTTTTGCAGCAGTCTTATTCTGGATGTTTGGCTGGGTTGTGCTTTGGATTGCGCCTGGAATGTATTCTGTTATGAAAGGTTTTTGGGTTGTTGAACATATGCGTGAATACGCAAAAGGCGTGCTCGACACAGGCCCTACAATTTTTTATTTTGCCTGGACGGTTTTCTTTTTGTTTGTTACGTCATTAACGCTTGAATCAAGAAATTGGAAACGTTAAATGATTGGTAAGGTTTCATTAAAAATCCACGCCACCCTTTCAATTGTGTTGGCATTTTGTGCCGCGCTACTTCTTTCTGTCATTATAAAACAGGATCACATCAAATTGGATACAACCAAAGAGCGCGCAAACAGTCTTTCCGAGAAAACGCAAAAAGTTGTTCAAGCACTCAAACGCGTTCCCATTCAAATCACTGCTTTTTTCCCGGACGACCACCCGCATCAAGCGCTTTTTGAAGAATTGCTTCAGGATTACGCATTGCTTTCTCCAAAACTTAAGTTTCGTGTTGTGGACCCGGACCGGTTTCCAGCGCTTGCGAAACAATATGAAATTGACCGATACGGGCTTGTGATTCTAGAAGCTTTTGGGAAGAAATACAAACTTGGAACAATTTCAAATACACTTCCATCGAGCGATTCCTTTTTGTTTGGTGCTGAATATCGAAAGGCGCAAGAAGAATTATTGACGCGAGCACTTTCTCAAATGGAATCTGGCATTCAAAAGCTTATTTGTTTTGTGAGCGGCCACGATGAACCCAGTCTGAAAGAAACGGCAGAAAGCGGTTATTTTTTATTCTCTGATGAACTGCGCGCTCGTTTTCGTGAGTTAAAAGAAATCAATCTTTCTCACGAAACAGTACCCAAGGATGCTTCGCTCGTCATTTTGGCAGGGCCTCATGCTGATTTGGCGAAAGACGAGCTGAGCCGGCTTTATGATTACTTTAAATCTGGCGGGAAAATTATTTTAGCAATTGATCCAGTGCTGCCAGATGAAGGAAATCAGGTGATGTCCTTTTTATTAAAACAAGGTGTTGAGCTTGGAAGCGATGTTGTGATTGACCCCGCAGGAAAAAAAGCAGGAGGCGATTTCTTAATATCGATTATTGCACGATTTTCAAATCATCCTGCCGTTGCTTTGGCAAAAGAACCTGCACTTACGCCGCTAGCAAGATCTGTACGACAAGCACCGAACATTCCGAAACATGTGAGGGTAAGCGAGCTTGCCTGGACAGGATCTCAAAGCTGGGCGGAAAAGAATCTTGAATCGCTTGAAGGTGGAAAATTTACTTATGATGAAGGGGTTGACCCGGCTGGTCCTATACCGACCGCTGCCCTTATCGAATCTCTTGAGGGAACAGGGAAAATGGTTGTCCTGGGTGATAGCGATATTTTCAATAATGAGTATTTTGGAAAGGGAGGTAATGCGTCTTTCATTTTAGGTTTGACGGATTGGTTATTGGGAGAAATGCCAGTAATTCAGAAGACTTCGAAAAGGATGGCTTCTACTTTAAGCGCGCAAAACGAAGCTTTTATTTTCTATTTGTGCGTTGTTTTTGCGCCAACATTTTTTATCAGTCTTGGAATGGCTCTTAATTTCTTGCGCAGGCGTTATGAATAGAAACATAACTTGGTCTAAGATCGAAAAAAGAACAGTTGGCTTAGCGATTGTTGTCGCCATACTTCTCGTGGTTGACATTATTCATGCGCGTTCTTCAAAAACTGTTTTAGATCCAAACGATAAAAAAATAAAAGCAGCGAAGCGTCGTGAAACCTATTTGGCGAAAAATGTTGGTTTAATCCCTTCATCTTTCCATAATCAAATCATCCAGTTTTCTCTGGAATATCCAAAAACCAAAGAAAGGTTTCAATTTGCCAAGGAAGACGGCCGCTGGTTCATGACCTTTCCAATTCGTTTTCCGGCACTTGAAACCATGATGAATGAATTAACACAATTTTTGGAAACCAGCACCCGCGTCCGGTCTTTTCCTCTCAGTGAAGCGGGTGATTTGAATGAATTTGGACTTAAAGATCCAGAGCTTCGAATTTGTTTGAATGCGAAATCAATTTCCGGGTCCTATTGTTTTATTCTAGGGTCTGCTTCTTTGATGGAGGATACGTGTTATGCGCTTGCCGAGGGAGAAAATGAAATTTTCTTAATTGATATTGGATTACGGAACGCGCTTCAAGGTAAGACAAAATATGCACTTTTACAAAAACAAATTTTCCCTTTTGTCCATGATCGAGCAATTTCAATCTCATTTCGAAACGAGAATCAAACTATTGAACTTCAGAAGTTAGCAAACGAGTGGCGGCGTCAAGGCGCTCAAACCGTTTCAGTTTCTTCAGAGAAAGTGAATGCGTTTTTAACAGCGCTCAACCAACTTTATATTCGTGAATTTGTTGAAGGTGCCGATTGGAAAAATAAAGCGTTTGGTTTGGATGAATCTCAAGGAAGTGTGCTTTCCATTCAGTTTTTAGGTGGTAAATCAGAAACGCTTGTGATTGGAAAACAAGCAAGCGCTTTATCTGGTTATTATGCCAAGCTTCAAGGTTGGCCAAACGTTTTTTTCCTGTCGAAAGAAAAGTTAGATGGAATTCTTTCGCTTCTCCGCAGTTTGTCAGCTTAAGATTGTTGTAATTTCTTTTGGTTAAGTTGACCTAAGTTCTGTCTTATCAATTACTTGTAGGTTTGACGGAAATCAAACGGTATGTTAAAGTACCTCCTTTATGGTTGCCGAGAAACTAAAAGAGCTGCGCCTAAAGATTTCCTCTATTTGTCAGAAAATTGGGCGAGCGGAAAAAGAAATCGAACTTGTGCTTGTTACAAAACAAGTAGGAAGTGAAGCAATCCGGGAAGCTTATGCTTTAGGTGTTAAGGATTTTGGAGAGAATCGGGTTCGAGAATGGCTCCAAAAGAAGGGTGAACTGCCGCAAGATATCCGGTGGCATTTAATTGGACATTTGCAAACCAATAAGGTGAAGGATTGTATTGCCGGAGTTAACTTGATTCATTCGCTTGATAGCATCCATCTTGCGCATGCTATTGAAACAAATGCAGGAAAGCAGGGAATAACCGTTAATTGCCTTATCCAGGTAAATGTGAGCGGTGAAGCTACAAAACATGGTATTAAAGAGGAAGAAGTAGAGCCATTTGTTAGAGAAGCCCTAAAACTTCCTCATATTTGTTTGAATGGGTTTATGACGATAGGACCACTGACGGAAGACAAGTTGCTCGTGCGTTCAAGTTTTCAAAAATTGAGGGAAGTTCGCGATCAAATGAGGAAAAAAATTCCGCAAGTGGATTGGAAATATTTATCGATGGGAATGAGCTCTGATTTTCAAATTGCTTTAGAAGAAGGTGCAAATCTTTTGCGGATTGGCACGGCGGTTTTTGGTGAGCGACCGATACAGCATAATAGGGGACAGGTATGAAATTCATACCTGTCCCCTATTATGGGGCAAAATGAAATGAAAAGATTGAAAGAAAAAATTGGGTTTATCGGCTGCGGGAATATGGGGAGTGCAATTTTGGAAGGCTTACTCAAAAATAAAATTGCGCGCCCTAACCAAATTTTGGTTCATGACCCAGCGCACCGAAGAATGTTTTTACTTCGGAAGCGGTTTTCGGTTCGAACTTGTTCGAGCAATGCAGAAGTTGTGAAAGGTGCACAATTGATTGTGCTTGCCATTAAACCGCAAGAACTTAAAGAGGTTTTGTTACCGCTTCGGCCGCTTTTTCAAAGTCATACGATCATCAGCATTTTGGCTGGAACGCCATTAATTAAACTAAGAAACTTGATTGGTTTGAAAAGTGCCATTGTTCGTGCCATGCCAAATTTGGGTGCGAAAGTTGGCGAATCAATCACTGCACTCACTGGGCATCTCCGCGGCCTTCAGAAAGCGGAATTGGTATTTTCCGGCTGCGGTGAAACCATTCGCGTGCGGGAAAAGTATTTTGATCTTGTGACTGCCGTGAGCGGCAGCGGCCCAGCTTACTTCTTCTTACTCATGGAATTATTAGCCAATTTTGCTCAAGAAAAAGGACTCCCTTTTGAACAGGCAAATCATCTCGCTGTTCAGACTGCTCTTGGAAGTGGGAAGCTTGCAAAGTTAGCACACCTTGATCCTGAGCGTTTAAGGAAACAAGTGACGTCGAAAATGGGAACTACAGAAGCTGCGCTTTCCGTATTATTCGATGCAGGAATCGAATCGATTTTTAAGCAAGCATTTGCGAAAGCGGTTTGGCGAGCGCAAGAGATGAGCCGCTTCACGTCATGACAAACGGTAATTGATCGGAGGGCATCATGTTTATTGTTGGGCAACTGTTTGCAAGCCTTGCGATGTTGGCAAGTATGGTTTTTAAGATCCTTTATTTTTTGCTTGTGATCCGAATTATTATGTCATGGTTTGCAGCTGATTCGTTTTCAGGTCCGGCGAGTATTATTTATACGATTACCGATCCAATTCTTGCGCCATTTCGGCGCCTCCCGCTTCAAATAGGAGTGGTGGATCTTTCACCGATTTTGGCGTTTTTGCTACTTTCCTTTTTGGATAGTTTTGTCGTGGGGCTTCTCCAGCATTTCGCAGTTCAATTTGGTAGCGGCGTCTAGTCATGAAGTTGACGGTTCGCGTCATTCCGCGTTCCTCTCAGGAAAAAATTGTTGAAGAGAAAAATAGTTGGAAAGTATATGTGCATCCAGCTGCAGAAGGTGGAAAAGCGAACGGCAGAATTTTAGAACTTATTTCTGAAAAATTGGATGTTCCAAAAAGCAAGCTAAAAATTATAAAAGGAACCGCAAGTCGCATAAAATTAATTGAGGTGAGCGATGCTTGAAACAAAATTGGATCTTTATACGAAGATTGAAGAAGCAAAATCTTATTTGACGGGTGAAATTAAAACGAAGCCAGAAATTGCAATTATTCTTGGAACAGGTCTTGGCGATTTAGCGAAGCGGCTTAGTTCTCGGGAAGCGGTTCCTTATGAAAATATTCCCCATTTTCCAGAGTCGACGGTTGAATCCCATAGTGGCGAGCTAGCATTTGGAAAAATTGGGAAAAGATCTGTTGCGGTTATGGATGGCCGGTTTCATTTTTATGAAGGTTATTCTTTGGAACAGGTAACGTTTCCGGTACGTGTTCTCAAGCAGCTTGGTGCCAAAATTTTGATTGTTTCAAACGCAGCGGGTAGCTTAAACCTTAAATATAAACGCGGGGATCTTGTGTTGATTAAGGACCACATCAACTGGATGGGCGTGAATCCTTTGATTGGGCCAAACGATGAACGGCTAGGGATTCGTTTTCCTGATATGTCGCAACCTTATTCAAAACGGTTGGTCGCACTTGCTGAAAAAGTTGCCAAGTCAAAAAAAATCCGTTACCAAAAAGGTATTTATATCGCCGTGAGTGGTCCCAATCTTGAAACTGCAGCAGAATATCGAATGTTCAACCGATTTGCGGATGTGATTGGCATGTCGACTGTCCCTGAAGTGATTGCGGGCGTACATGCTGGGTTCGAAATCTTAGGGGTTAGTGTTGTAACGGACCTTTGCGATCCCGATCACTTGGAACCCGCAAATATCCAGGAAATCATCAAAGTGGCAAATGAAGCAGGCCCGAAGCTGATCCAGTTAATTGAGACCTTTGTGAAGTCTCTCTAAGTATTTTTATGACCATCGAAAAAAAGAATTACAAAGCTACGATTCATCTCCCGAAGACGAATTTCCCAATGAGAGCTAATCTTCCTCAGGCGGAGCCTCTTCGTTTGCGCGAGTGGGAAGGTGAAGCGCTTTACGAGCGGATCCGTGACAAGCAAAAAGGGAAGCGAAAATATATTCTTCACGATGGCCCCCCTTATGCAAATGGCAATATTCATGCTGGACATGCGCTCAACAAAATTTTAAAAGACATCATTGTTAAATCAAAAACCATGAGTGGTTACGATGCACATTATGTTCCAGGGTGGGATTGCCACGGGATGCCCATTGAGCACGCGATTTTTAAGGAACTTGGGAAGCGAAAAGAAGATGTGGACCGGCTCGAATTTCGAAAACGGGCAAGAAAATATGCAGAAAAGTATGTCAATACGCAGCGCGAAGAGTTCAAGCGGCTTGGCGTGTTCGGTGATTGGAGTGAACCCTATTTAACCATGCGCTCTGATTACCAAACCTCAATTGCAAGCTGTTTCTTGAAACTTTTGAAAGATGGTTACATTGAGAGACGTCTGAAACCAGTGCCATGGTGTTATGATTGTGAAACGGCACTTGCCGATGCAGAGCTTGAATATGAAGATAAAACGTCAGCCGCTATTTTTGTAACTCTCGAAATTTCTGATTCAAATCAACTAATCAATCAAAAAATCAAAATGTTAGCACAAGGAAAACCGTCCTACGTGATTATTTGGACAACGACACCGTGGACGCTGCCGGCCAATGTGGCCATCGCACTTCATCCAGAGATTTCCTATTCTTTTTTTGAAACAGGCGGCAAGGTCTTTATTGCTGCCGAAAATTTGGTTCCGATCTTACAGAAAAAATTTGGGCTTCGCGAGACGAAAACGCTGAAAACATTTCAAGGAAAAGATTTGCTTCATCTTCGCGTAAAACGTTTGTTTAACGTTGACGAATCGATCACTGAGTCCGTTGCGATTTTAGCGCAGTTTGTTTCAGCAACGGATGGCAGCGGCATTGTTCATATTGCACCAGGGCACGGGGAAGAAGATTATGAAGCGTGTATGGCATCGAGCATCATTTTCTCTATTCTTTCACCTGTGGATGCGAAGGGCTGTTTTACTTCCCGCTTTAAGGAAGGCGTAGGGTTACTGGTTCATAAAGCCAATAAAAAAATTATCGAATTATTGAGAGAACGCAAAGCACTTTTGTTTCAAGAAGACCACCTTCATTCCTATCCGCATTGCTGGCGGTGCAAGAACCCAATTATTTTCCGCGCAACGAAACAGTGGTTTTTGCAAGTGGATCACCGGGAATTGAGAAAACGCCTTTTGAATGAAATTCAGGAAAGGATCCAATTCTTTCCTGATTGGGGTAAAAATCGGATTGGCTCAATGGTCGAAGTGCGGCCAGATTGGTGTTTATCGCGTCAGAGATTATGGGGAGTTCCGATCCCAGTGATTCATTGCACGAATTGCGGAAAAATGTTTTATCGGGAAACTGAGAAGAACATCGAAAAATTATTTTCTGAAAAGGGTGCTGATGTGTGGTTTGAAAAAGATGCGAAGGAGTTTTTTGATGAAGGCAAAATCCCAAATTGCTGCGCTGATCAAACCGTGGCAAAAGAATTAGATATCATCGATGTTTGGTTTGATTCGGGAGTCAGTCATCAAGCTGTTCTGGAAAAGCGAGAGTTCGATCTTAAATTTCCAGCGGATTTATATTTAGAAGGAAGTGATCAGCATCGCGGCTGGTTTCAAAGTGCTTTGATTACGAGCGTTGCTTTAAAAAATGATTCGCCGTTTGATTCGGTTTTGACTCATGGCTTTGTTGTTGATGGCGAAGGAAAGAAAATGTCGAAGTCGGCAGGCAATGTGGTTGCGCCGCAAGAGGTTATGAGACAGTATGGGGCAGATATTTTAAGGCTCTGGGTTGCGTCGTGCGATTACAGCCAAGATGTGCGGCTTTCGAATGAAATTTTGGAACGCATGGCCGATGCGTACCGGAAAATTCGAAACACCTTCCGGTATCTTCTTGCTAATTTGCATGATTTTGATCCCGTAAAAGATGCTTTAGAGCTTGAGCGGCTTGAACCAATCGATCAGTACATTTGGGCACAGTCTCGTGAGATTTTTCGGAAAATTTACAGTGGCTATCAAAAATTTATTTTTAATGAGAGTTTCTCTTATGCCTATATTTTGTGCAATGTGGATCTGAGCTCTTACTATCTTGATATCGTGAAAGACCGTTTGTACACCAGTAAGAAAGATTCTCTGGAAAGAAGATCGTCACAAACTGCAATGTTTTGGATTGCGCGTGACTTGGCGAAACTTCTTGCGCCCATTCTTTCGTTTACGGCTGATGAAGTGTGGCGGTCGTTTCGTTTTGAGCCGGGCACTGGAAGCGTTCATGAAGCTTTATGGCCAGCCTGGTTGGTTGATAAAGATTCTGGGGTGGGGTCGAGATCCGCCGCTTGGGAAGTAGCTATTTTAAAAGATTGGGAAAATGTTCGAGCAGCCCATAAAGTGATTCTTGCAAAACTTGAAGAGAAACGTGTTTCTGGTGAGATTGCTGCATCTCTTGATGCGAAAGTACTTTTACGTGTGAAAAATGAAGCTGATTTTCAACTTTTTAAGAAGTATGAGCAAAAACTCAGGTTCTATTTTATCTTGTCTCAATTTTCGATGGAGTTCGCACCCAATCAAACCGAAACATTTGAGGTGGAAGTAGGACGGGCGGATGGAGCCAAATGCGTTCGTTGCTGGAATTATTCAACGCAGGTAGGGCATTTTAAGGAGCATTTAGAGCTTTGCGAACGTTGTGTCGAAGTGGTATGAAGGCAAAAATGGAACTGCCTATTGTTACCTTGACTGATTTCACTAATTTCAGTAAATAAATTTACCCATTTAGGTGGCAAAAAGAAGCTGGAGTTTGGTACAATCTTAACGCTTATGAACGAGCAAAATTCGATGGGGCGTCAACAAGACCGCATTACGTCACATCTGAGAAAGCGAAAGCAAATTCTCAAACGCTTTCTTGATGCCGTTGTTTTATTCATCCTCACTTATTTCATTTATGCTGTTTTTCAGTTGGTCGCGGGGTTTTTTTTCGCTGAATCTCCTTGGTTACGAGCCCCAGTTGTTTTGCTTGGTTTTTCAGTAGTCATTGCAGTTCTCTTTTATAAGCGAGTTGATTACTTCATTTTCTTTGCTTTCAAGCGTTTATTTCTTAAACGTTCCGATCAATATTTCTTTGCGCTCACAAAACTCACACGAGACCTTGTCAATATTTTAGACCTCCCAGAAGTTTCAAATTTGATTGTGAACACCTTTGGCGAAACGGTTGGCGTCAAAACAGCTTCACTGATGGTGTTTGATCAAAATGAAGGGGTGTATCAAGTAATCTCAGCGTTTGGAATTTCGCCATCACATTACCTTAAAATTCGTTTTGCAGTCGATCGGCCCATTGTGGACACGCTTCGCAGCTATGCAAAACCACTGGTGCGAGAAAAAATCAGAAAACTTTTTCCATGGCAAGAAGCTAATCAGTTGGTGACGGAATTTGAAATTTTAGAGGCTTCTTGTATCATCCCTTTGATTTGTAACGATCAACTTATTGGTTCGCTCAACTTAGGGGTTCAGGAAGCCTCGAAACCATTTCGTGATGCCGACATCCGATTTTTTCACGAGCTGGCCAAAGAAATTGCACCCGTTGTTCGAAATGCCATTATGGTTGAGGAGTTAAAACGTGCCAATCAAGATTTGACGCAGGTTCAAACGGAACTCATTCAGTCGACACGGCTTTCTGCCATTGAACAACTTGCGACGGGACTTGCGCATGAAATTCACAATCCACTCACCATCATTTCCGGGAAAGCGCAAGTGCTTCTCCTCAAAAAAGATAAGAAAGGTTACGACGAAAAAGTAGAAGAAGTCCTTAAAACAATTGTGAAGCAAACAAAACGCGCGGCCGATATTACAAGGAAACTTCTCATGTTTTCTCAAGGAAAAGGTTCGACACGGGAAGCGATTGCGTTTGAAACAATTGTGAATGATACCGTTGCGCTGGTTTCTTATCAAATGGCGCTTGACGGAATTCGGGTTGTGAAACAAATTGATCACCACCTTCCGGTTTTTTACGGAAATCCAACCGCTTTTCGCGAGATTTTTCTCAATTTACTTTTGAATGCTGTTCAAGCTGTCGGAAAATCGGGAACGATTCAGATCAGTGTTCGCTATAAAACGCTTGATCGGGCCATTGAAATTCGTGTTGCAGATACAGGCATTGGGATTCAAGCGGAGCATTTAAATCAACTGTTTAACCCATTTTTTACCACCCGGAAAGATGCAACCGGGCTTGGGTTGTTTGTAACGCAGCAGATTATTCATCAATACAGTGGTTCCATTCGCGTCGAAAGTAAAGTGGGCGAAGGGACCATTGTTATTATTCAATTACCAGTTGATGGAAATGGCGAGCAGGAAAATGAAGGTCCTGCAGAATACACGCAGCAGAAAATAGCTGCTCACTAATGATAAAAAATCAATGCAGTTTGGTACTATTTTGAGTTTAACGGAAGTTATAAGGAGGAAAGATTATGGTTAAGTTGCTTGTTGTAGATGATGAAAATGAGATTTGTGAATTTCTGAAGAGTTTTTTTGAAGAAAGGACTTATAACGTGATGGTCGCTAATTCCGGCGAACAAGCGCTCGATGTTGTCAAACAAGAGAAACCACAAGTGGTTTTGCTTGATATTAAGATGCCCGGCATGGATGGCATTCAGACGCTTCGCGAGATTAAGACAAAATTCCCTAAGACCAAGGTCATCATGGTTACCGCCATTGAAACCAGAGATAAAATCGAAGAATGCCTGCGGTTAGGAGCGGATAACTATATTACCAAGCCGCTCAGTCTTGAATACTTAGAAAACGACGTTCGGGAAAAGATTGAAAGTACGGCAAGGTCTAATTAAAGCGCTAAAGGAAGTCATTTATTATCTGGAAGATGGAGCTCCAATTTACGGGTTCAGAATTAAGCCCATCAAGGAAACAAGTGCTTGTTTGAAGTAGTGAGTGGTCGGTGCTACTATTTCAGTGAATCTACGATTTAAGGAGTGGATAAGGTAAATGACAAGTCAAGCTTATCATGAAGCATTGATCAGTGCTGCAAAGACGATGGTGCGCGTTCAAAACCCGCGCAGCCTTCTAAAAATGATTGCCCGGTTTATTGTGCAGCAAGTTGGTCTTACCCACGCTTCCATTGTGATTCATGAGGCAAAACGCAATCGCTATATCTTTGTAGATTCCAAAGGAAGCGAACGCATCCCAACCAAGCTGATCCGCTTAGATCGTAATAATCCCTTGATCGAATGGTTTCTCGAAAAAGATCCGAAAGGGAAGGGCAAGAAGAGCTTTCTCCTTTATTCGGAACTCTTAAAATGGGTGAACGCCAACCATACGAACGGCCGCTATAAGGAAGATCAGAAAGCGCATTTGGTTGAGTTGAAAAACATTATGGCAACCTTGAAATCTTCCCTTTGTGTCCCTGGGTTTTACAAGGGAGAGCTTTTAGGGGTTTTGATTTTGGGTGAAAAAATCGATCATGAATCCTTCACACCCGACGAAATATCATTTTTCCAGGCGCTTGCGAATGATGCTTCGATTGCTTTAAAAGCGGCAAACCTAAGAGAAAATCTGCTTCAGCAAAATCTGGAATTAGAGCTGAAACAAAAAGAACTCAAAGAAAAATTGCACGAAATAGAGCTCATGCGCACGAGGGAGCAAGCAACTTACCATCAGATTGTTTTGTCGCTTGCCCGTGAAGTTTATGCGAAAGACCCCTACACGTCTGGGCATTTAGCGCATGTAGAAAAATTGGGGATCATGACAGCCCAAGAAATGAGTTACGACCTGAAAGACGAACGAAAGCGGAATACCTTAACGGCAGCACTTCATCTTCATGACGTGGGAAAGATTGGAATTCCGGATGCAATTCTCAAGAAAAAGGGGCCGCTGACTGACGAAGAGTGGAAGGTCATGCGGCAGCATCCGATTCGCGGTGCAAAAATTTTGGAGCCACTGACGGAATTTCGTGACGTTGGTAAAATTGTGCTTCATCATCATGAAAATTATGATGGTACAGGTTACCCCTACGGCTTGAAGGGTGAAGACATTCCATTAGAGTCTAGGATTATTTCTGTGGTTGACGCATTTCATGCCATTGTTTCGACGCGATGTTACCGGGAAGGCCGGCCGGTAGAAGTTGCGTTCTCTGAACTGGAAAAGGGGGCTGGCACCCAATTTGACGCAGACGTGGTTCATGCCTTTATTCGTGCTTATCAGAAAGCAGAGGGAAAACAATCGGCCGGTAAAAGGTCAATCGAGCGAATTGCCTAACTTGACCAACATAATCAATTGACTTCATAGGTGCAGATGTTATAATGCGCCCTTCTTTTTGAGGGAAAAATGGATAAACAAGAATCTGAAAAATTTAAAACATTGCTTCAGGCGTACCGCGCAAAACTTGCAAGCGGTATCAGCCACATCGAGCGTGACATGCTCAATAAAAGCCAACGCGATTCTTCAGGTGATCTCTCCGGTTACACATTTCATATGGCCGACCAAGCAACTGACAATTTTGATACGGAGTTCAACCTCGATATTGCATCAAACGAGCAGAAATTTCTCAATGAGATTGATGAAGCGATCAAGCGAATCGATGAGGGTGTGTTTGGAATTTGCGAAGAATGCGAAAAACCGATCGCCGTCAAACGCTTAAAAGCAGTTCCCTATGCGCGCTATTGCATCAAATGCCAAGAGGGAATTGAAAAGAATAACCGTTGAACTATCGACCTCCCGCCGTTTTTTAATACTTCTGGTTGTAAAAGCGTTTGTTGTTAGATAGCAAAACGCACCCCTAACGGGTCATTCAAAAGAGGGATGAAAAACCATGTGGCTTTTTTGGATTGTAATCCTATTTTCCATTGTGGGGGATCAACTAACAAAATTAGCTGCGAGTCTCTTCCTGGAAGAGGGTGCAAGCATGACGCTTGTCCCACGCATTTTTCATTTGACGCTTGTCCACAATCAAGGGATTGCCTTCGGACTTTTTAATAATCATGGATCGCTTCTTTTAGTTTTCATTGCTGCAAGCGTCTTAATCCTGCTCATTTTTTCTTTTCAGTCCATGATGAATGATCGTTATCATCAAATGGTTTACGGATTGATTATTGGAGGCGCAATCGGTAATTTAATCGATCGATTTCGGCTCGGCTATGTCGTTGATTTTCTTGATTTTCGAATCTGGCCGGTTTTTAATCTTGCCGACACATGGATCACAGTTGGCGTTCTCTTATTTGCTTTTTCCGCTTTTCAGAAAAAACATCATGCACCCTAATCTCTTTTCAATCGGACCTCTCACGCTCCATAGTTATGGGCTTTTAGTGGCTTTGGGTATTCTCGCTGCTTCTTCTTATTTGACGAGAAATGCATTGCGCGTTGGGAAATCTCAAGATGAAATGATTGATCTCATTCTCGTGACCACCGTGAGCGGTTTTATCGGTGCCCGTCTCTTGTATGTCATTTACGAGTTTCCTTATTTTTCGGAGCATCCTTCTGAAATTCTTGCTATCTGGAAAGGTGGCATTATTTTGTACGGAGGCCTTCTGGGAGGGTTCGTTGGATTCTTAGGATTTCTTTCTTGGAAGAAGTGGCCCATTCTAAAAACCCTGGATCTTTTTACACCAGCGATGGCACTTGCACATGGTTTTGGCCGCATCGGTTGCTTTTTAAATGGCTGTTGCTACGGGAAAGAAACGTTGTGCCCATTAGGAGTGGTTTTCCCGTTTTCACAATCAGCGCTTCACCCAACGCAGCTTTACGAAGCAGTTTTTTGTTTTGGACTTTTCGTTTTTCTTGCGGTTTTATATCGGAAACATCGCGAACAAGCAGGTTTGACAAGCTTTCTTTACTTTGTTATTTATTCCATGGGACGTTTTGTGATTGAATTTTTAAGAAACGACATGGACCGCCTTGCATTTGGTTTGACGCTTGCTCAGTGGATGAGCATTGGGATTTTTTCAGGTGCTGTCATCATTTTTATTATTCTCTCTTTCAAAAAGGGGACAGGTTTTTTACTCTCCGCTAAAAATCGCGGCGAGACCCG
>JACQQN010000019.1 GCA_016206995.1 Candidatus Omnitrophota bacterium
CCCCTTACTAAGGGGAAGAGGGAGGGGTG
Organism: Candidatus Omnitrophota bacterium; assembly: GCA_016206995.1. Taxonomy (GTDB): domain Bacteria; phylum Omnitrophota; class Omnitrophia; order Omnitrophales; family Abzuiibacteriaceae; genus JACQQN01. The sequence continues at coordinate 30 of JACQQN010000019.1, forward strand.
AGGGGGTGGTGAAGAATTTACGAATCGTTACCATTTCCAAAATTGCTTTTAAGCCGCCATAGTGATTGTCATGAGGATGTGTGAGAATTATACTGTTAAGCGCTGAAATGTTCAGCTCATGCAATTTTTTCTCAAGCGTTTGAATGCTTTCCTTAGGGCCAGCGTCAATCATCAAGCTTTTTCCATTTGGAAGTTCGATTAAAATTGCATCCCCGTAACCAACGGAAAAGACATGAACTCGGAGCACCGTTTGTTTTTGGGCATTTGCCAGCGGAGCGGCCGCAAGAATGAGGAGAATAATTAGCATATTAATGGAAGTTTTTTGAAGTAAACGATTCATTTCGCTTGGGTTCTTTGGGCCTGGATTAGTTTGCCCGCTGTTTGAATTTGATTAACGACCGTTTGTCAGATTTTAAACTGGAGATTTCCCGAAAGCCAGTTTTTTTATTGATCGCTCAGGTTCGTTATAAATACCAATTGAGAATTCCTGGATCCAAGTTTCGGAAACAAACTTTTGAACATCCCAAACAAATCAGCCCTGAAAACCTTGACAAAATGTCCGGCAACGGGCAAGTTTCTGGCATGAAACCACATGATTTAGTAAAAGGTACATGTGCCGCCACCCTTGTGGTAAAATCCGCGTTCAGGCTTTTGAAAATTGCGGAACGAGCTTTCAGTTTAGGTTTTCAATTTGCAAAGCGCGGCATCATCCGAGAAGCTTTAGGAAAGAGGTGAATGGCATGTATCAAACAATCGCAAGTCACGTCAAATCAAATCTTAAGACCAATTTACAAGGAAAAGGAGTGGGCAACCCAGGTGCTGAAATTGGTGACGTGATTCGAAAACTTCGCGAAGAACGTGGACAGCGGGCAACACAGCTTGCCAAGCTGGCAGGAATTGACCCAAGGACGTTTGCCGCTATTGAAAAAGGACGAATTAAAAATCCATCGTTTCAAAATTTGCGCGCGATTGCGGGTGCACTTGGAGTTTCACCCGCCGACTTTTTTTATTTGGCAGAAGCCACTCAATTTGCAAATTTGTATCACGGGAGTTCAAAGGGGGAGTTTTCATTTCAATCAGCGGATCATAAATTTCACCTGGTTTCATTCACACCTTTAATTCCTTATTTCTTTATTGGAAAAGTAGTCATGCAGGCCAATGCACGGATTAAAGCAGACGCGCTTCCGGTAAAAGGGTATATTTTCTTACAAGTGATTTTGGGGAAGTTCTCGGTTACCGTGAACCAAGAAGAGCATTTCATTAAAGAAGGAGAACATTTTCTCTTAAACGGCCGCTTACCGCATCAATTCACGAACCCGTCGATGCGCGAATCCGCCTTCCTACTTGTGACGGTCCCATCCTTCCTTGGTATTGTTTGAATTAAAAAGAGTCAAAAACCATCCGAGACTTGACGATACTTATATTAATATAAACTGTTCGAGCATTTGTTGACTTAGGCAGATTGATTTACTATAATTCAAGCAAAATCAAGCACTTACATGTCAAAAAAGTCTTCTTACCTTTCAAGCTGGATTAAGTCAAAGACTATCTTTATCATTTTCTTGTGTTTCTTGCTCCTGAACACGAATTCAGCCAATTCTTTTGCAGCCTCCCAAGCAAGTCCTCCTTCTAGAGAACCTGGCGCCACCCTTGCACCCGATGAAATTGCGATCATGGATGAGCGTGACCAGGCGATTCGCACTGCTGTTGAAACGCTCAGCAAATCTAACCAATCCAATGCAAAAACACCCACCACAAAGCGCATCAATCTTGGCAAAACAAAAGAAAAAAAGTCAATATGGGAGCGGCTTTTCTTTTGGGAAAAAAATCAAGAGATTGCTTCGGTCGCTGCGCTTCCTCGCAATGACGTCATTGCGAGCAAAGAGAAGCAATCTCAGAGAGAAATTCAACGCCAATCTAAAAAAGATACCGGTAAAAATGGCCTGAAATCTTTTTTTTCACGCTCCGATAAAAAGTCAGCAAATTGGGAAGAGGTCGTCCAAAAAAGGAAAGAACGGCGCGATGAATTTCCCAGCTTGGATCCAGAACAAATCAGAGAATCCATTACCGATATTAAAATTGAACTGAAGCAGGATTTTTTAAACTCACAGACACACAATTTAGATGATGTGATCCGCCGCGCAATCCAAGTTCACCTGCCCGCTCAAATTGCGCATGAGCGAATCATGCTTGCCGACCGCAGGATTTTAAAAGCTTTCCGCGATTTTTTTAGTGAGGCGGAGTTAACCCGACATACCAAAGACGGAACGCTTGAAGGGGGGCCTTATACCAGCCACGGTTGGCGCGCGTCTTTCAGGCAGCCACTTTTTAAGGGAGGCGTTCTTTGGAATACCTTTAAATTGGAAATGGAAGCCCGAGAAACAGCAAAACGCGAGCTTGAAAAAATTGTTTCTGACCTTGTGGCAGCTGCATCGAATGCTTATTTTGAATATGAATATGCGGAAAGTGTTTTAAGTGACAAAGAATCATTATTTGGAGAAGCAAAAAAAGCAAAAGATATGTCTGACCAAAAAGCAGAAGCTAATTTAATTTCAGAAATTGAAAAATTAAATATTGATTCGCTTTATGGCCAGATTGACTACGACCTCGAAACTGCGAAGCAGGACCTTGAGCTTGCGAAGCTTGAGCTTCAAACAGTGCTTGAGCTTGATTTGTCGGACCCCATTGAAATCAAACCAACGTTTCAAGTGGAGCAATTTGAAATTTATGCCGCGGGCAATGCAAGTGATGCTGCTCATGATCTAAATCCATCAAAAAATGTTGAACAAGAGGCAACCGGGCTTCCAGTTCAGATTTCCGGTAGGGAACTGGAACGACTGGTTGATTTAGCGTATGTGCACCGCCCAGACCTTCAAGTAGAAGCATCAAAACTTCATGCTGCTCGCTTGACCCACAAAATTTCAGTGGGTAAACTTCTACCTGAAGCAGAAATGATTATTGAATTTGGGGCATTGGGGGAGGCGTTTGAAGGTGCTGATCGAGGTGGAATTCCAAGTTTAGAAACAACAGAGCCTAAATTGCATAATGAATGGAGAATTGGAGCCGAAATTTCGTGGAAGGCGCTAGGTAATACGTTGCAATATAGTTTTGACCATGATCAGCAGGCACCACGGATTTCTGCATTCCAAGGAGCTCAAGGGCCCATTGCGGAAACCCAATCAGTAACGTTATCAGTTTTGGATAGTTTAAATTCACTCGCGGAACTTAAAGAAACAAAAATTGGCGTTTTGGAGCAAGTGGTTGCGCTTGAGAAAACAGAGCGGGACGTTATTCGAGAAGTGAAAGAAGCTTATTTTAATTACAACAAAGCACTCATTCAAGCTCAGTCAAGTTACAAACGGATGAAATACCGCGAGCGCTTGGAAGCACTTGCGAAACATCGTTTGGATAATAACGAAATTCAATTATCCGAGTATTTGCAAACCAAAATTGATTACGATGAAGAGCGCGGGAAGCTTTATAAAGCGCTTGCTGATTTTTATGCCGCAAAAGTTGATTTAAATCGCGCGATCGGCGTTCGCGATTATTTGCGGATTGAGTAACTTTCCCTCGCCTAAATCC
>JACQQN010000005.1 GCA_016206995.1 Candidatus Omnitrophota bacterium
AACAAAAAATTGCCCACGATATTTCCGAGTCGCTTTTGAAGCACGCCGCAAAACCGAAAGACCACACTTACATCGTGTTTCATGAAGTTGCTGGAGAAAATTGGGCAAAAGGCGAACAGTTGTTTGGTTGACTCGTACAACGTACCGCGCGATGCGTTCTGCGTGAAAACGTTTTGAAACGCTATCAAGCACAAAAGTAGGAAATCGGGCTGTATCATCAGCATGCCATTTGCGCAGTACGCTGTACGCGGCACGCCGTACGAAAAACGAGGAGAACTCCCATGGCAGTTGAAAAACAGCTTTCCGTATTTTTAGAGAATCGGCCCGGGAACTTGGCGCATATTTGTGATATTTTGTCTCAGTCTTCCATCAATGTTCTTGCGCTTTCTACTCATGATGCAGTTGATAACGCAGTGGTCCGAATCCTTTGTGATAGTCCAACAAAGGCACTGCTCTTGCTTGAACAGGAAAACTTTTATGTTTTGGAGCAGGACGTTGTTGTTTTAGAAATTGCCAATCGTCATGGGATGCTTTCCAAGGTCGCGCGTAAACTTGCCCATGCAGACATCAATATTGGTTACGCTTATTGTACGGCAACTAAGTCGCAGGAAATGGGCTGTCTGGTTTTAAAGACCGACGCGCCCGAACGCGCATGGGAATTCTTAAGAGGAATTGAATTCGAATAGCATCTCGCCTTGCCATTTTTTCTGTTATGAATGCAATCCAAATTTCTAAACTTAGCAAGTTTTATGGCAAGACACAAGCATTGCATGAAATTTCATTGGCCGTTCCGGCTGGGGATTTTTTTGGCTTTCTGGGTCCGAATGGCGCAGGAAAAACAACGACCATTCATGCAATGACAGGCCTCGCAAATTTCCAAGGCGGCGACATCAAAGTGTTTGGCAACGATGTTATTCACGACTACCGAAAAACCCGTGCGCTGATTGGTTTTGTTCCTCAAGAATTTAATTTTGACCCGTACCTTTCAGCAGAACAAATTTTGGTTTTTGAAGCAGGTTATTTTGGGCTTCCCAAGAAAATAGCAAAAGCACGCGCTGCCGAATTGCTTGAAGAATTTGAGTTGTCTGGTCACCGTCATTTGGATTACCGGAAATTATCGGGCGGCATGAAGCGAAGGCTACTGATTGCGCGTGGTTTGATCCACCAGCCCAAAGTTCTCATTTTAGATGAGCCAACAGCAGGTGTTGATCTTGAGCTTCGGCTGAAGCTTTGGGATTTCCTCAAACGTTTGAACGAAGAAGGCGTCACTATTTTCTTGACGACACACTACATTGAAGAAGCGGAAAGACTTTGTAAGCGGATCGGCGTGATTCATCATGGACGGATGATTGCTCTTGACACCACCGCAGCCTTAATTGATCAATTAGGAAGTCATGTGATTACTCTTCGCTTAGACCGTTCATTTGAAGTTGTGCCTGAGCCAATCTTAAGATTTGGAGTTGAGTTGGTGAAGCAGGGAGGGAATATGATTCGCTTTCGGAAAGATGACGAGAGAATTTCGGACTTATTTAAAACCATCCATGCACAAGGGATTGGGATTACTGGGATTGAAACAGAAAAGACATCACTTGAAGAAATTTTCTTGGAAATGACAAAAAGTACGTAGGGGCGACCCCCCTGTGGTCGCCCGTTGTTTACGGGCTGGCACGGGGGCCAGCCCCTACAATCGAAATTACATATGCCATGACAAATCTTCGATCGGATCTCATTGGTTTTAAGTCACTCGTTGAGCGCGAAATCATTCGATTCACTTCTGTTTTTAAGCAAACGATTTTTCCGCCAATTATTTCCAGTTTCCTTTTCATTTCTGTTTTTGGCCTTTTCTTAGGCAAAGGGATTGAAAATATTCAAGGCGTCTCTTACCTGACCTTTCTGGTGCCTGGGTTGATGATGATGTATTTAATTGAAGGTTCTTATTTGAATACGTCAACCTCGCTTTTCGTTGCCCGTTGGGCTGGACATATTCAGGAAATTTTAGTAACCCCTCTTTCTTATTTTGAGATGGTTGCGGCCATGCTGATTGGAGGTCTCGCAAGAAGTGTTGCAGAGGCTTTTGGAATTTATTTAGTTTCGCTTTTATTTACCTCTTTTCCAATCGTGCATCCTTGGGCAGTTTTTTATTTTGCGATTCTTGTGTCACTTTCTTTTTCATCCATTGGGATGATTATTGGACTTCTTGCAGAAGAATGGGAACATCTCTCCATCTTGACTACTTTTGTGATTACGCCACTTGTTTATTTTGGGGGCGTTTTTCACTCGATTGATATGATCCCACCATCACTCCAATTTCTGATGTATCTAAATCCAACTTTTTACATGATGAATGGCATGCGTTATGGAATGCTTGGGATTTTAGATGCCAATCTCTTACTTTCTGCGCTTGTTGTTTTTTTCTTTTTTATTTCCCTTTTTTCGGTTACAGTTTATATGTTCAAAACAGGGTATAAGCTCAAAAAATGATTCACTCATTTATTTATCGAAAAAACAAACCTCTGCAAATAAATGTCTCGCGGCAAGATTTAGCGAAAGCCGTGTGGGACAAGGATGCCTTCGTTTGGGTTGATCTTGAAGAGCCGACCGAATTTGAAAGTGAAACATTGATTGAGATTTTTAATTTCCATCCCCTTGCTGTTGAAGATTGCATTAATGATTTAAGCCAACCAAAAGTAGATGATTACGAAGAATATTTATTTCTTGTAGTTCATGCCATTAATATGAAGTCGAGAGAAGAGGTCTCAACCGTTGAACTCGACATTTTCTTGAACAAAAATTACGTTGTTACAGTTCACAAACAAGCCATTCGAAGTGTCGAACAAGTTTGTGAGACTGTTTCTAAAAAAGGGAGTTCTTATTTTGGAAATGGGATAGAGATGTTGGTTCACGCGCTTCTTGATCGGTTGGTTGATAATTTCATGCCAGTGCTTAATCAATTTGAGGAAAAGATTGACGCCATTGAAAACGAAATTTTTCAAGAGTCATCACCAGCATTTTTAGACCGTATTTTGAGAGTTCAAAAAGATATTTGGTATCTCAGGCGAATTGTCGGACCGCAACGAGACACCATCAATCATTTATCTCGGAATGCTTCCGCATTTATTCGTCAGAAAAATTTGATTTATTTTCGGGATGTCTACGACCATTTATTTCAAATTTATCAATCAGTTGAAAGTTCACATGAAATCCTAAATGGAATTTTACAAGTGTATTTCTCTCATGCCTCGGCAAAGTTAAATGAAGTCATTAAAACCCTTACGGTAATCGCAACGATTGGGCTTCCGCCTCTTGTGATCGCCAGCATTTACGGGATGAATTTCAAACATATGCCGGAGCTTTTTTGGGAGCACGGTTATTTCTTTTCGCTTGGCTTGATGTCGCTCAGTTCGGTTATCGTTCTTACTTGGATGAAATGGAAAAAGTGGTTTTAAGTTCCCGCCCCTACATTCGTGATTTCACAAAGTTAGAACTGGAGAAATTAATCGAGTCTAACCAATTTCCTCGTTATCGCGCAGATCAAATTCTTGACTGGGTTTATCAAAAAAATGTCCGCTCGTTTGATGCCATCAAGAATCTTCCCAAAGAACTAATTGCATTTCTGAAAGAAAAAGCCGATCTGAACCGCCTTGAACTTGTTTCAAAACACGAATCTTTCAATCATGAATCCATCAAATTTCTCACCCGAACTCAAGATGGCCTTTTGTGTGAATCGGTTTTAATTGTTCAGCGTGGCCGCCCCCGAAGTCAAGTGGACTTCGGGGACAAGCTTGTTCTTGGCGCCGCTCGCGCCAAGGGTCGAAACACAGTCTGTGTTTCAACGCAATTGGGGTGCAGAATCCGCTGCATTTTTTGTGCAAGCGGAAAAGGGAAGTTTGGTAGAAATTTAACGGCCGGCGAGATTGTGGAACAAATTTCACTCATTGCATCAGAAATAAAGGAACGGGTTACAAATATTGTTTTTATGGGAATGGGAGAGCCCCTTGATAATTACGAAAATGTTATCAAAGCACTTTCTATTTTGCGGGCAAAATGGGGCTATGGATTAAGTGGCCGGCGCATCACAGTTTCTACGAGCGGGATTCCGCCAAAACTCAGGCAATTTTTAAAGGATACCGAAGGAAAAGTGCGGCTTTCCGTTTCCCTTCATTCATCAAATGAAGAAACGCGTTCTTTCCTTGTACCCATCAATAAAAAATATCATTTGGACGAATTAATTAAAGAACTCGATTTCATTCATCAAAAATTAAAAAGAGAAATTACATTTGAATATACGCTGATTGGAGGTATTAATGACACGCGTGAAGAGGCAGAAGGCACCGCTAGGCTTGCTTCACGGTTGGGCGCTAAAGTGAATTTGATTCCTTACAATCCAATTCAAGAAATGAATCTTGAGACTCCATCGAAAACAAAAATCGAAGAATTTCGGAAACTTCTTGAATTAAAAGGGGTGGTTGTTACTGTTCGTCAAACAGCGGGGCGTGATATCAATGCTGCTTGCGGTCAATTGCGTCTTGATCGAACAACGGGCGCTACCGAGGATGTCGCGACTTCCACTTCTTAATCCACGTGTCGCCAATGGGGAGTGTTAATGCGATAACCGCCAAGATTAATCACTCGTGATTATATCTCCTTGAGTAGCGAATTCCCAGAGTTCGTTCAGCGCTGGGTTCTCCCGGTACAATTTGGAAAGGCGTTTTGAGAAATAACCGTTTGTCAAAGCATCAAGATTGGCAGTCAACTCGTCAATTTTAAGAAGTGCACTCATTCGTTCAAATGTTTCAGTCGGTGGGTTTGTAAGAAATTCAATCTGAACTCTTCGCCGTTCAAAATAGAGGCGCGTGACTTCACTTAAAATTTCTTCACGGAGTTCGACCATCAGTTTCTCCCGTGAATCAATGGATGTTTGCGCGGAATTCCAAATTAAATCACCCAAGCTCCACGACAAATAAAAATCTGTAGATCTTGTTATCTCATCAGGTCCTTGTTCAAAAATGTCTGGTGTCGTGTTGCTGCCAGAATCAACATGAATATTATTTCCGA
>JACQQN010000023.1 GCA_016206995.1 Candidatus Omnitrophota bacterium
AGGACTAAATGAAACTGAATTAGCATAAAAGGAAGTATGAAATCTGGTAGCCATCCAAGCACATTTGAGTAAGGGTGCGCGGGATCTTGATTAGACCAAGTACGATATTCCATCACCACATTCCAGGCAGAAAGACTCAGCGCAAGCGCTCCCCAAGTTATTAACCAGTGCATTGTTGGAAACTGAGATTCTGGTTCGTCGGGATCGGTAGGATTTAAATCAGAGGTTGTCGAATTTTGCCCACCGTCTTTTTGCCTCAGCTCGGCGCGGGAATCTTCGCTTTTAGAACCAGTTAAAGGGATTTCCCAAAAATTATTGGGGTTTGCGGCAGAATCAAAGAAAGCTCTTGTCTTGGCTGTGTTTCTTTTCGCAAATTCAATCAACCCAAAAATTATTGCATAGAGACGCTTGGCGGGCCCACGTTTTTTTTCGTACACATACTCGCGGACAAATTGCCCATGACGGAAGGACCGTTTCAAGCTGAATGCATCAAAATAGTAGGTAAAACCTGCTTCTTTCGGACTGTGGATTTTTACAATTCGATTCTGAGTGGTTCCTTGCGGAAAATTCTTGTCAAGGTAGCTTCTTCCAAAATCGGTAATCCCGACATAAATCTTCTGAAACCGAGCTCGACGTGCCATAGCTTGAAGAACTTTGACGGCTTCGGGCATCACAAGATCAATATGATTGGCCCCCTCATTATTGAATTCGAAACTGTTCACCGTTAAAACAGGCGCACCATTCTCTTCGGAAGCAATCATCCACATTTGGCCGCCATGCTGATATCCTTTATTGGTTGCCCGGTAGTAGATGTCGGCGAGCACAATCCCGTCATCATCCAAAAGGGATGGCAGGGTCCATGAAACGAAATTTTTGAGTGCAATGCAGTTATCGATTGATTCGCTTGAAGTCAGAAACTTAACGGCGTCTTCCAAAGTTTTTTTGTCGCGGACGATAATTCGAACTCCTTTTTCAGAATCCTCATAAACTTGATGTTTCCCAAACTCTGAAATTTGGATGCCCAATGTTTCCATTTTCTTTTCGATTTCTGTCTTGGGGCGACTGCCGGCAATCACCTGCGATAAAAAAGTTCGGGTCTTCTTGTAATACAAAATGCCGGGAGCAATGTTAAGCCGCGTGCTTGCCAGAATTGTTCCCAAAATACTGATCCCAGCCAACAATACAGTCGGAACCCACATGGGGAGCGTCAAAAAATAGAATGTGGTCAAATAAGTAACGGAGAGCGCCACCGTCACCGGCAGAATCCATGCATAAATCGGCCGAGGTGGCTTGCTCAAACCCTGAAGAATGGGCGGGCTGATCGTCACAATGTTCAGCACCTCGAGAATGGAAATCTTCAACCGCTTTTGCATCTTAACAATTTGAAGGACTTCTTTTTTCTTCAAGTCCGTCGCTTTGACAAATTTCCGAACGACTTCAATTTTTGCAAATAGTTCCTTTTTAAGTTTGTCTCGTGACACTTTATCCTCGGACAAGCCAATCTGTTTCGCTTCCGGATTCGGCTTGGACCACACGGCAGCAAATATTCGTTCGGCTGTCTTGCGTTTCTCCTCCTCTTTGAGTGAAAGGAGAAATTTGAGCACATTTTCAAGTTCAGAATCTTTCACCGAAATGTTACATAAAATCTCTTCAAAAAAATGTCTGAGCCGTGCTGATGGCACCGGGAAATATGTGAGCAATGTATCAACTTTTTTCTGAAGTCTTGCCAGATAACTCATTTTTTGCGCAACCGGGTTCGCACTGATTTCGGATTTGATCTTTTCAACAAACGGCGGATTCTCCACTGCACGAAGCTCCGCTCGTCCCAAGCGACGGTCCTTACTTTTTGTTACCGACCGCCGTGCGAGTTTGTATTGATAAAAGAGCATCCCGCCGATCACAATTCCGAACGGAAGAAGCGTCTCAGGACTTGAAGAGCCAATCACCCACCCTGCAATCAAAATAGGTCCGGCTACGAGAAGCGTTAGAAAATGTTTTTTCTTCGCACCATTCCACCAAAGTTTTAATTTCCCGGGCCTAACGATACTTCTGTCCGTCGGTCTTAATTCCGTGACATAACCCATGACCTTCCCTTTGGGAAACGCATATTCCCACGGTTCAACGGGCTTGCCAAAAGCATCCAAATATTCGCGCGCTGAAGAATCGACATACTCGATAGAAAGTTCTTCCGGTGTCATTCCTAAACTTTTCAGATATTCAACAAACCGTTTCGGGACTTGATTGAGCGGGTAAGCAAAATAGAAAACAGCGTTGAATCCGGGGGCGCGTGCGTAATTCTCGATCGCTTTCTTGATTAATTTTGGTCTGACATCAAAGCGGCCTTCAACGCCGTCAACAAAAAGAATTGATTCATCTTTCCCGTCTTGATTTTGATAAACAGCTGCAGCCATTCGAACACGCACACGTCTTCCTCCCCGCGTCTTAAAATCAAGCGCAGAAATGGATTTGTTTCTCAAATAATTGAACGGCCCCAAAGCACCTTTTGTTCTGCGATTTAACGCATCGATCCATGCGTTTCCTCTGAGTGAAGCGGAAGAAAAGAAATCCTTTTGGTGTGTGAGATCGACCCACGGATCACGCTGCCAAATTTGGGCCTCCACAACACCTTCGGGCAAACTGTCCCAATTTTCGATCCTCTGAATCGCTTTACGAACATATTGATCTCCGGCGGAATTTGGAACCAAGTATTGATCCATAAGTTCCTGAAGTAATTTTTTTCCATCTTCGACTGAAAGCTCGCCATTTCTATTTCGGGCGAGCTCTTCTTTGTGTGCGTTCACAAATTCCGTCACTGATTTTTGGCCATCTTTTAAGTTTGGAGTAAATTGACCCGGTTTGAACTGGCGATTTTCTTTAGTTCCGAGCACGCTTCTCAACACGTTCTGGGTAAATTCGGGAATGGTCTGGTTTCCTATTGGAACTTCCACAATTTCATTCTGATCCATTTGATACTGAATTTTGTAATCTGGATTGTCCCAATTTTCATTCACACCAAGAGAGCGAAGTCGCCTGATTGTTTGATTGGCTCTTTCAGTTTGATTGAACCAGTCCCTGAAATTTTTCATTTTGAGCATCTGAGCAAGCTCAATGGCTGATATGGTTTTCCACGAATAGACCAAAATTCGTTTGATAAAAACGGAAAACATATAAAGAATAGCCGCTAATCCAACCGATGAGATTCCAGCTTTTAACCACTCCACAAAAGTTGCGGGAATTGGTTCTTTAAGATGCTGCATAATTTGAGGCGTTTCGAAAAAGCCAAGAGAAGCAAACATTGCCAAGGAAATCAAATATGGAATCGCAGCTTCGATTAGTAAGAAACCTATAATCATCATCCCACCAAATGCGAGAGCATGCAGGAAGGAATTTTTGATAAGCGCACTTGTATGCTTTACACGCATCTTTTCGAGCTTCGCCTCATCAATGTTTTGTAAGTCAATTTTCAGTTTCTTGAAATGATTCCAAAGAAATCTGAGTTCCGGAAAACCGTCCTTCGTCATTCGCTCGTCAATTTCTTCTTGCGTGAAACCATCCGAACGTAGCTCGGCGCGAGGTTTTTGAAATTTCTTATTTTCTGTTTGAAGTTCTGGGTCGATGATCACGCGCGGGGTTGACGAAACCAGTTTTGTTGATGGCTCTTGGGGTAAGCCTAGAAGCTCCCTTAATTCAGCGCGGACGCTTTGGCTAACCATTGGCCTTGTTAGTGAAGCGAAAGCAGATTCTACTTTTGAAGCTAAAAGAGGTGTGTCGGATGGAGAAACAATGCTCGAAAAGCTAAATGTGATGAGCAAGGTCAAGGCAATAATTTTAACTGTGGGAGAACTTAACTTCATTACGAGATAAAGCTCCTTTTCCGCCACAAAGCGCTGGCGGATCTGTTTCAAACAGCGCTTTGTGAGACGGATCTCGCTGCGCTGTTTGGCGGAACACCAACCTATAATTTTGGAAGGTAAAGTATATCTCATAAGCTTTTGTAGTTCAATAACCGGTTTTAAAAAGTATATAAAAGGATAAACTTTATCTGGAAATTAGGGGCGCTAGATTAAGTGTTGGCTGGAAGAAACCGGAGAGGCAGGGATTCGAACCCTGGAGACCCTTGCGGGCCTAACGGTTTTCGAGACCGCCGCATTCGACCACTCTGCCACCTCTCCATGTTCAATGGCCAATGACCGGAATCGTATTACATACAGTGAATCCAATTGGTTTTTACGAACGCTGGCTTCTGAACTTTGATCACTGTATCAGCTTTTAGGAATGTTCAGCAAGTTAAGCAAACGGTCAAGATCGTTGAGCGAATAATAATGAATTTCGACTCTCCCCTGTCCGTTCTTCCGCGGGAAAATTTTGACTTGCGTCCCGAGACGTTGCGCGAGCTTTGCCTCAAGGTCAAAAATTTCTGGGGTAACGTGCCTCGCTTGTTTTGCCCGGCGCTTTCGTGCAACGCTTCGGTTCACCATTTCCTCAACTTGACGGACGGAAAGTTTGTCCTCGACAATCCGCTTGCAAAGCTGACGCTGGTGTTCCGGTGATGGAAGCGCAAGAAGCGCTCGAGCATGCCCTGCTTGAAGCCTCCCCGCCGCAAGTTCATCCAGAACTTCTTGGGGTAAACGCAACAAGCGAATTGTATTTGCAACGGTTGCGCGATTTTTACCGACGCGGTCCGCAACTTGTTCTTGTGAAAACCCGCGCTCCTCCACCAACCGCAAATAAGCTTGCGCTTCTTCGATGGCATTCAAATCTTCTCGCTGGATATTTTCAACCAGTGCAGCTTCTAACAATCTTTCATCCGCAATATCTTTTACCACGACAGGGATTGTTTTAAGCCCTGCGCGCGTCGCCGCTCGCAACCGCCTTTCACCGCAAACAATTTCATACCCTTGCGCTGATTTTTTTACAATCACGGGCTGCAAGACCCCTTGTTCTTTGATTGATTGCGCGAGCTCTTCAATCCCAATATCTGAAAAATGCCTGCGCGGCTGATCTTTATTGGGTTTAATATTCGATATGAAAACTTCTTGAAGCCCAGATAGATTTACTCTCTCCGCCACTGGTGATTGAACAACTGTTTTTTCTTGAAGAATTTTTGTGTAGTGATCTGGTATTAATGCGCTTAAACCCTTGCCTAAAACTCTCTTTTTAATTTCCATTATTTTCTCCTTCTGTTTCCAAATGGTTTTCTAAAAACCAATCAATGATTTTCTACAATTTGTGGCGCCTCAGTAACTACATTCTCCGCTATCACTTGGGTCGGCGCTGGTTTCATGTCAGATTGCGCCTCAGATGCTCGCCTCGCTAATTGAAATCGCAATATAACTTCTGCAGCCGCATCTTCATAAGCCCTAGCCCCTTTTGACGCGGGGTCATACAAAACAATTGGTTTCCCAAAACTGGGGGCTTCACTAATTTTGACGGACCGTGTAATCACAGTGTTAAAAACTTTCTCTCCAAAATAATTTCTCACTTCTTCAATCACTTGCTGCGTTAAATTGGTTCTGAAATCTGCCATTGTCATGAGC
>JACQQN010000020.1 GCA_016206995.1 Candidatus Omnitrophota bacterium
CCCATGGACCCCAAATTCCCTTCAGCACAAGCCGGTTCGTCCAATAGCCAACCTGCGCAAGATATTCATCGCGCTCCAAGTTCGTAAACCGAAAACTCGATTCACCAAATGATTGCCAAAGAATCCGCTCACCCCACGGAGAATCTCGCGTGTGAAAAGGCCCGTAGAGTTTTTCGCCAACATCAAGCCAATCCATTACTTTGATTGCAAAATCTTCTTCACGCTCAAAGCGGGCTTTTGCTTCTTGAAGTGTTTCTGCTTTGGGTTCTGCCGGCGCGAACTCATCAATTAAATCAATGGCTCGTTTAAAATCACCGCCATTTCCTTCGATAGCAGTTTTTGTGGAGACAATGCTTGCTTTGGCAACCTCAAGTGAAGAAAACGATTGGTTGCCCACCCAATAACGCGTGATTGCGGTACCATCCTTTAAAGGAACTGTGGCTTCTTTAATCGCAACATCCATAAAGTAGGTTGTCTTTATTGATTCTTTCAAGAGCTCAGTAGCTTGATCAACCGTTTTAATATCTTTGAGTGAGCGCGTTTCTAACACAGAACCATCAAAACCGCTGATCAGAGCGTAATCTGAATTAAGATCAACGCGCGGCTCTTTGACTAGAAGAAAACCATTTGTTTCGTAGGTATTAAATTTAAATTTGGCTTCAGGCGATAGGAAAAATTGATCTCTCAGGAGAAAATTAATTTCGGGTTCGTTCGGTAAAATTTGCGCGCTTTTTTGATGTTCAGGCTGAGCATAAAGAAAATGGGAAATGGCAAAAAGAAGGGCGTTAACAATCAATAAGAGAAAGGCGCGATTCGTGATTTTGTTCACGGTTGCAAGCGTTGTTGGAAACTCATCACTCCCGACTATTTTCCCTAAAAAGTTACAAGCCAAGCACTTGCTGCATATTATAGAAACCGGATCTCTTTTTAGCAACAAACTTCGCAGCCAGAAGAACGCCCTTTGCAAACGCCTCTCGGGACGAAGCCCGGTGGATTAATTCAAGCCGCTCCCCTTCGGTTAGGAAAGAAACCGTATGTTCTCCGATCACATCCCCACCACGTACTGCATGAACGCCAATAGCGCCGCGTTTCCGGGCACCAACTTCTCCGCGGCGGCCATAAACAACGTTGGAATCAAGCGCTATTTTCCTTGCTTGCGCAATTTGACGAACAAGTTCAAGAGCGGTTCCACTTGGCGCATCTTTTTTGTGGCGGTGGTGCGCTTCGACAATTTCTGCATCATAAGACTCATCAAGCATTTCTGCAACCAAGTGCGCCAGCCGGAAAAGAAGATTGACGCCTAAGCTCATATTGGCGGATTGGACAATTGGAATTTTTGTGGAAGCTTTTTTGAGCTCTTTTAAAAAAGCATCTGTTAGGCCTGTGGTTCCAATGACCATCGCGCGGCGATGTGCAAGCGCAATTTTTAAATGCTGTGATGTTGCAACGGGATACGTGAAATCGATTAAAACATCGCCTAAGTCGATACATTCACGAATGTCGGGATGGATCGGCACTTTAAGCGCTCCAACTCCTAACAACTCACCAACATCATGGCCCACAAGCGGATGGTCGGCACGCTCGAATGCTCCTTTGATTTTGATGGCAGAATCTTCGTGGGCGAGTTTTAAAATAGTTCGCCCCATTTTTCCTGCAGCACCAGCAACAATAACTTTGGTCATTTCAAATACCCCATTTTTGCTAAAGCGCTTTTTAACTTCTCAAGATTTTCAGGTGACATATTGCAAAGTGGAAGTCTGAGCTCCCCCTTAATCAACCCCATTAAACCTAGTGCTGTCTTAACTGGGATTGGATTTGTCTCAATGAAAAGAACTTTTGACAAAGCAAGCAATTCAAAATGAAGTTCACGGGCTTTCTTAAAATCCCCTTTAAGCGCCATGTGAACCATGTTGCTCATTTTTTTGGGATCCACATTTGCAGTCACAGAAATAACGCCGCGGCCCCCAACCGATATTAAAGGAAGCGTTAAACTATCGTCGCCTGAAACAAGCGAAATATCACAAAGTGAAAGAATGTGGCTCGCCTGGTCCAAGCTGCCGCTTGCTTCTTTTATGGCGATCACTTGCGGAATTTTTGCAAGCCGCGCTACTGTCTCTGGTGCGAGCGAAACTCCTGTCCGCCCCGGTACATTATAAAGAACGATCGGAATGTCCACTTTCTTTGCAAGAAATTCATAGTGCCGGTAAAGGCCTTCTTGCGTTGGGCGATTGTAATAAGGTGTTACGACCAACAAAGCATCCGCCCCAATCTTTTTTGCATGTTGGAAAAGTCCAACCGCTTCTTGCGTGCTGTTGGAACCAGCACCACAGACAACGGGAACGCGCTTTGCCACATGCTCCACAACAAGCGACATGACGGATTTATGTTCGTCATGGCTCATGGTGGCTGACTCTCCTGTCGTGCCACAAGGAATGACAATATCCGTTCTGTTTTCAATCTGGCGGTCAATGAGCCGTCTCATAGTCAGCTCATCTATCTTCCCGTCCCGAAAAGGCGTGACGAGAGCAACCATAGACCCCTCAAAATTTTTGCGGGTTAAAACCATCTTATTTCTCCAA
>JACQQN010000036.1 GCA_016206995.1 Candidatus Omnitrophota bacterium
TTGTCAGTCATCATGGCAGACGGTTTGACCGACGCCGCTAAAAAAGTTGTGGAAGCATCTCATGGCCATTCTCGTTGATTCAAATACGAAAGTAATCGTGCAAGGAATTACTGGGTCTCACGGTTCTTTTCACGCGCGTCAAATGATTGAGTATGGGACGAAAGTTGTTGGTGGTGTGACGCCGGGAAAAGGCGGTCAAAAACTGGATCAGATTCCCGTTTTTAATACGATGGCTGAAGCGGTTCGTGAGACGGGAGCTAATGCGAGTGTTATTTATGTTCCCGCCAAATTTGCGAAAGATGCTATTTTAGAAGCAGAGCAAGCCGGAATCCGTTTGGTTGTTTGTATTACGGAAGGAATTCCTGTTTTTGATATGGTTGATGTGGTGCTGGCTCTCAAAGGAAAACCTGTCCGCTTGATTGGTCCTAATTGCCCGGGAATTATTACGCCTGGTGCGTGTAAAATCGGAATCATGCCTGGCTACATTCATAAACGGGGTGGCGTTGGCGTTATTTCACGGAGCGGAACGTTGACTTATGAAGCTGTGTGGCAACTTACTAATCTAGGAATCGGGCAATCAACTTGCATTGGTATTGGAGGAGACCCTGTACTTGGAACCAATTTCATTGATACGCTTCAGTTATTCGAAAAAGATCCAGAGACGGAAGCTATTTTGCTCATCGGTGAAATTGGGGGGCAGGCAGAAGAGCAAGCCGCCGATTTTATCAAGAAGCATATGGCAAAACCTGTGGTTGCTTTTATTGCTGGGCAAACAGCTCCTCCCGGGAAGCGAATGGGACATGCCGGCGCTATTATTTCAGGTGGAAGTGGAACCGCCAAAGAAAAGATCGAACATTTTCTAGCATGCGGCATTGAAGTTTCGGAAAGTCCCGCAGAGATTGGGAACACAATGTTTCGGGTCCTTAAAAAGAAAGGAAAATGAAGAAAGTAGGGGCAGGCCCCCGTGCCTGCCCGTGACCAGCGGGCGACCACAGGGGGTCGCCCCTACATTTGAAAATATTATGGCACGACCTTCTTCTATGGATCTATCTCGCAATGTTGATCATGCTTACGATCAGTATTTAACAAAACATGTAGGACTAGTTCCTCAAGCGATTGCACATTTTCAAGAGGAAATGAAACAAGGTTTCGTGAAATTTGGCCGCTTTACGATCCCTTCTTTTTTGAAAGCACATTTTATTACGCCAAAACAAGAAAAACTTCTCAAATCAGTCTCAGACCCATTTTATTCGGTTTTGAATAAGGTGACTTCGCTCTACTTTACAGAGCCCGCGCTGGCGAGCCACTTTCGTTTAACAGGTGACATGGAAGAACTCATTAAAATTGATCCCGGCCTTTCCCGAAATGTCATCATCAGCCGCTTCGACGGTTTTCTGGAGGGTGAGTCGCTTAAATTTCTGGAACTCAATTGTGACTCACCATCCGGTATTGGTTATGCCGACATGCTCGAGAAAATTATTTTTGAAACGGAGTTGCTCAGTGATTTTTTCAAAGAATTTCCTTGTAAGCGCGAAGAAAGGTCAGCAAAAGTTTTGTCTGCGCTTTTGAGTGCTTATGAAGAGTTTGGCGGCTATGAAAATCCAACCATTGCGATTGTTGATTGGCGAACCGTCCGGACGAAGGCGGAACTTGAATCGTTTAAAACTTTCTTTGAGGAAAAAGGTTACAAAACCACGGTGGCTGATCCAAGGGATCTTCGCTACAAGGGTGGCAAGCTCTATCATGGAAATTTTAAAATTGATTTAGTGTATCGCCGCGTCGCGTTTTTGGAAATCGTTGAAAAGCTTGAAGAAATTCAGGATTTTATCAAAGCTTACCGCGATCGGGCCATTTGCATGGTGAACCCGCTCCGCGCATTTCTTGCGACGAGTAAAGAAGTTCTTTCATTTCTAACCAACCCAGCTTATGTACGTTTCTTTACGGAACGAGAAAACGAAGTAAAACGAGAACATCTTCCTTGGACTCGGCGAATTGCAGATGCCGAAAATTTCTATGGTGGCCACACCACTTATTTGATCGATTTTTTGAAAGACGAAAAAGAGTCACTGGTTCTCAAGCCGTCTGAAGATTCAAGCGGGCGTGATGTTATTGTCGGAGTTGAAACGAGAGATGAAGATTGGAATTTTGCAATCGACCGTGCTCTCAAAGGAAGCTGGGTAGTCCAAGAGTTAATTCCTCAGCCCAAAATGACTGTCCCGATTGTTGTTAATGGCAAACTTGATTTTGCCTATAAGAAGGTAAGTTTGAGCGTTTTCGTTTGCGATGGGAAATTTTCTAGCGGGCTTTCACGCTTGAGCGATGAAACCGTGATTAATGTGTCACGAGGCGGCGGACTGGTTCCTTTGGTGGCATCCGAAGAGACGGTGAACCGTTAACACTTCCAAAAGGGGACAGGTTTGAAATAAAAACCTGTCCCCTTTTGATGTTGAGAACAGATAACAGAGTACAGAGGACAGAAAAATTAAGAAGCAAGCAATAATTTTCGTTCATTTTGTCATCTGTTCTCTGGTTTCTGTAATCTTCGCCGCTTTCGGCGAAAGAATTTGACAATTTAATTCCATTTGATAAATTGACCTAGAGAAGGAGAGCAAAAGACGTGATCATACCCAAACGATGTTTCGTAACAAAAGGTGTCGGTGTCCATCAGGAAAAACTTACCAGTTTTGAATTGGCGCTCCGCGATGCTAAAATTGCAGCATTCAATTTAGTAAAAGTTTCGAGCATTTTTCCGCCCTACTGCAAAATTATTCCAAAGGAAGCTGGCCTCAAATATTTAACACCAGGCCAAGTGGTGTTTTGTGTCATGAGCGAAAATTCAACCAACGAGCCCAATCGTTTGATTTCAGCGAGCGTCGGAATTGCGATCCCAAAAAATCCGGGCATGCACGGCTATCTTTCGGAACATCATGCGTATGGTTGGACCGAGCGGAAAACGGGGGATTACGCGGAAGATTTGGCTGCCGAAATGCTTGCAACCGTTTTGGGTGTCAAGTTTGATCCCGATTCGAGTTATGATTCAAAGCGCGAGATTTGGAAGATTTCAAACCAAATTGTTCGCACAACAGAAGCAACCCAAAGCGCAGAAGGGGATAAAGATGGCCGTTGGACAACGGTGCTCGCCTCGTGCGTTTTTCTCGCGTAATAAAGCAGACTGTTCATTCACAGACCGCCTGCAAGTTTAACAAGTAATCGCATACTTCTTCAAAGTTGCCTTCATGGAACCATCTTCATCACTTAAAAGACTCCACGCAGTTATTGCGGAAGCAGGTTTTGGAAGCCGGCGTTACGCTGAAACCTTAATTCGTGATGGCAAGGTTCGCGTCAACGGCAAAATCATCAGAACCCAAGGAGTGAAAGTCGATCCATTTCGCAACCAAATTGAAGTCAATGGTAAAGCATTGCACATCCCTCAAACCGCCAAAAAGTACTACGTTTTTTACAAGCCAGTCGGTGTTGTTACAACATTAAAAGATCCAAAGGCAAAACACACCATACGAGAGTATTTTCGAGATATTCCCGAACGGCTTTTCCCGGCTGGCCGTCTTGACAAGAGTTCTACGGGACTTCTCTTGATGACCAATGACGGCGAACTTGTCTATCGCTTAACTCATCCCCGGTTCGGCGTTGAAAAACGCTATCAGGTCACTATTGATCGCACCCTTTCCTCTGATACAATTCATACATTACAAAAAGGAGTTATTCTCGAGGGAAGAAAAACAGCATCCTGCAAAATTAAACCAGTGAGAACAAAACCAAACGGTGAGATGGAATTAATGGTTGTGCTTCACGAGGGAAGAAA
>JACQQN010000021.1 GCA_016206995.1 Candidatus Omnitrophota bacterium
GGGTTCGTTTTTAATACGTTTTCCCGTGTTAGAAATTTAAAAAACGACCGAAGGCAAGCTAATTTCCGAGAAACCGTGCTTTTTTGATATTGATGCTCCTTCAAAACTCCAAGGTAGCGCCTGATATCTAAATAATCAATTTGCAAAAGGGATTTTTCCTTGATGAATTCAAAAAAATCACGCAGGTCAATGCGGTAATTTTTAATGGTGTGTTCGGAGGCATTGCGCTCAGCTTCTAAATAAGCAAAAAAGCGAGCGAGGTATTGCTCCATGATTCACCTCAATGCTTTTCTTCTACGGTCGGCGTCGGTGCTTGATCGGCAGCTTCTTTTGTTTCCGTTTCCGTTTTGGGAAGTTGGTTGCTTATATAAGTGCAGGTCGGGTAATTCGAACAACCGTAAAAAGGGCGACCCCTCTTTGATTTCCGCTTGATCAAGGAACCGTTGCAGCCAGGTTGCGGACACGCAACCCCTGTTGAAATTGGCTTTGTGTTTTTGCACTCAGGAAACCCCGAACACGCGATGAACTTGCCAAACCTTCCCCAACGGATGACCATAGGCTTTCCACACTTTTCGCAAACTTGACCGGTTTCAGTGATTTCTTGTTTCACATCTTTCATTTGTAATTTCGCATCGGCAACACTTTTCTGGAACGGTTCATAAAAATCCTTGAGAACACGGACCCAATCAAGTTCCCCTTCCTCAATTTTATCAAGCTCTTCCTCCATCAACGCCGTAAACTGGATATCCATAATCTTAGGAAAATGTTCCAGAAGTTGTCTCATAACAATTTCACCAAGCTCCGATGGCATTAAAGCGCCACCTTTCCGGTGAACATATTCACGGGCAAGAAGCGTGTGTATGGTTGGCGCATAAGTACTCGGACGCCCAATGCCGTCTTCTTCTAAAGCTTTGACGAGACTCGCATCATTGTAACGTGCGGGTGGTTTTGTAAAATGTTGATCCCCGATTAATTCATGAAGTTTGAGAAGCTCGCTTTCTACAAGATCAGGAAGCGGCTGCTCGTCATCTTCTTCACCGCGCTCTTCAGTCTGTTCTCCGATACCTTCTGCTTTTTCTCTCCGTTTTCGGTGAGCTTTTGCATCAAGAAATACTTTTGAAAATCCAGGAAATAGATTAATAGTCCCGCTCGCTTTAAAAAAATAATCCTTTTCAGCAACAATTTCAACAGAAGTAACGAGGTCGCGCGCTTCACTCATTTGACTTGCAACAAATTTACTCCAAATCAATTCGTAAAGCTTAAATTCATCATGTGAGAGGTGAGCTTTAATGCTTTCAGGAGTGCGAAACGCGGAAGTAGGACGAATCGCTTCGTGAGCTTCTTGGGCGCTTTTCTTTGATTTGTAAACGTTCGGGGTCCCCGGCAGATATTCCTTGCCAAAAGTTTGCTGAATAAATTGAGTCACTTCCCCAAGAGCCGATTTTGCAACTTGGACAGAGTCCGTTCGCATATACGTAATCAAACCAACACTCTCATCTCCGATGTCCACTCCTTCGTAAAGCATTTGTGCAACTCGCATGGTCTTTGCTGCTGGAAATCCCAAACGGTTGTACGCTTCCTGCTGTAATTTACTGGTGGTATATGGAGCTTGCGGGCGGCGGGCGCGTTCTTTTTTGTCAACCGATCCAACTTGAAAGGTTCCTTTTTCAAGGGTAGCTTTAATTTTGAGTGTTTCTTCTTCGCTTTTTAACTCAGCTCTGTCTTTTCCAATTCGATCGAGTTTTGCGACAAATACTTTTTCTTTTTCACTTGCGCGGTGCGATGATAATTTTACGCAAAGCGACCAATACTCCTCCGGAATAAACTTTTTAATTTCATCCTCTCGCTCCACAACCAATCGAAGCGCAACTGATTGAACGCGGCCTGCGCTCAAGCCACGGCTTACTTTTTTCCAAAGAAGTGGGCTTAACTCGTAACCGACAATTCGATCTAAAATTCGGCGGGCTTGCTGTGCATTGACCAGCTTTTCGTTGATCACGCGCGGATGTTCAAAGGCTTTTTTTACTGCTTCTTTCGTAATTTCGTTAAATTCCACCCGATGAATGGCTTTTGGATTTTTATCGAGAATAGCTGTCAAATGCCAACTGATGGCTTCTCCTTCACGATCAGGATCGGGCGCAAGAAACACTTCTTTCCCACGTGCTGCCTTTTTTAAATGATTGACGACCTTGCGGGCTTTTGTAGGAATAACGTACCGCGGGGTGAAACTGGTTTCGAAATCAACCCCCATTTTGCTTTTTGGAAGATCACGAACGTGCCCAAAGCACGCTTCTACTTGGTAATCCTTCCCTAAAAATTTATTGATTGTTTTTGCCTTGGCCGGCGATTCGACAATGACTAACTTTTTTGCCATAAGGGTTAGTGACTACCTCCATAAGAACCGCCACCCACAAATTGCACGATTTCAAGCTTATCTTCCGGTTGCAAAGCAATCCCCTGCCACCGTTCTCTTGAAACTACCTCATGATTTAACTCGACTGCAATTCCCTGCCGATTAAAGCCAAGCTGCTCTAAGAATGCGCTGAGCTGGATGGTATCCTCCACTTCACGATTTTCACCATTAACACGAATCTTCATCTTATTGCAGCACCTATTAAACTTTAAACCAAACTAAGCTTACATAAAAAAAGGCGGTTGGACATAACCGCCTCATAAAGCGTCATTCTAATAGATGAGACTGCATTTGTAAATAAAGTTTTATCGGACGTTTTATTATGATCACAAGTTATTATATTATAATAACTTATAGAAGTTCTTAACTAATATCCTTTTTCTTCTTGTCTCCAGGATGGTCCATCCGATAAAGATCTTCTAGGTGTCGAATCTGACTATCGGTCACAAGCTGCTTCTCAATTTTTCGAATCATTTTTGCTAGGCCAAAGGTACGCATATCCATTTTTTCAACCGCAAGTGTTGTGATTAAACGGCTTAAAATATTCATCTGGATTTCAAGGTCCTGAAGGCGCTCATTGGTCACGGAAACATGTTCCCAAAGTTTATCGAGATGTTTCTTCAAATAAGCAATCTCACTTTTCAGAATGCGGCTCTCAGATTGCAGCTCTTTATGAAGAGCCTTCAATGCAGCCCCTACTTTTCTTTGTTCCATAATACGCCTTGCCTTCAGTCACAAAAAATGCCTTCCAATGGAAGGCATTTTTGCTTAAAACTCTTTTAAAAACACGGGTTTAAGCCACGGTCACACGGGTCTTAGCCCAGCCATCAGCAAGCCGGTCCCCTTTCCCTAAAATCATTGCAATTTCCAGAATATATCCGATCACAAGAATAAACGGAACCATGAGCAGAATATTCCGGATAAACGCTTGGGCAAGGGTTACTTTTTCACCTGTTAAACTTACCAGTTTCAAGCCAACCATTCGGCGGCCTGGCGAATAGAAAAGATCTCGGAAGACGAGCCATGCGATATTAACCAAAATAAGAATGACATTCCGAACAGCCTCCGGAGCAGCAAAGAGTGCCAACCCTGCCAGAATACCAATTACAATCGGAATAATAATTAAATCAATAATCGCAACAGCAAACCGTTTTCCCTTTGGCGCAGGTTCTGATCCAAACGACCCGCCCATCGGTTGCATATTGTCCATGGAACAACTCCTTTCAATGTTTTAATGTGACGTTAACTGCATGAGTCCATTTTATATTAAACTATCGAACGACGCCTATAAATCTTTAGCCATCTCAAAAAGGAGCCTGTAAAACCCTCCTGGCTTCTTCTCAATCCTCCCTTCTAATTCCAATCGAAAAAGAGATGCGACTAACTTTTGTGGCGGAAACCCACTTTTCAAACTAATTTCATCTATGGTAAGCGAATCTCCTTCAAAAGAGTCAAGAATTTGCTCTTCTTCAGCAGTGAGTTCGGAGGGCAACGAATTGGAAACTGTGTCCCGCTCTTTCTCCGGCTTCGAGTCAAAACTCTTCCAAATGTCTTTTAACACATCATGAAGGTCTTCCAAAATATCATCACTCGTAAGCGCAAGTTTGGCACCTTGTTTAATTAACCGATTGGTCCCGCGGGATTGAATGGAATCCACGGGGCCCGGAATCGAATAAACTTCACGCCCTTCTTCGGCGGAAAGAGAAGCTGTAATCAGCGAACCGCTTCGACTATGAGCTTCAACCACCAGAGTGGCGAGTGAGCAACCTGCAATGATCCGATTTCGCTTTGGGAAATGGTACGCGAGCGGCGGAGTCCCGATTGGAAATTCACTAATCACCGCACCAGAATCAATAATTTGTTCATACAACTTTTCGTTTTCCTTTGGATAAATCATATCAACACCAGAACCCAGCACTGCGATGGTTCGCCCCCGCGCCTCAAGTGCACCTCGGTGTGCTTCGCTGTCAATTCCGCGCGCAAGCCCAGAAACGATCGTAACACCCTTCTCCGCAAGTTCATAGGCAAAGCGATGTGCCGTTCGAATTCCATAAGGGCTTGCATGCCGTGAGCCAACCACTGCAATCGCTGCGCGATCCTCTGAAAAAAGTGTTCCTTTCACGTAAAGTACAAGCGGTGGCTCGTGAATTTCGCGAAGATGCATTGGATACTCGGCGTCCCAAAACGTACGCATTTGAATTCCACGCGTGTGGCATTCTTCTATGAGTTGAGTGGGATTGACTTCTTGCTTCGCTTGTTTAACAGCTGAAGTTAAGTCGACTGAAATTAATTCTGAAAATTCTCTTTGAAAACTTTCTGGATCATTAACAAACGAAACAATCGAAATACCTTTTACGTGCAGCGTGTCCAGTAATCGCACGATCGAAGGTCGGGCATATGACAATAATAGGATGGCTTCTAGCTCTGTCATCACAGGCCTTAATGATAAAAAAGAATCCAAAGGTAGGTTTGGGTCGCCCATTTGATGAGATGAACCATTCCTAACCCTGCTGAAAAACCTAAAATAAATTTAACCTGTTTCATCAATCAACTCCCATTTCCTGAAAAATGGATCTGATAATTTGCCAATCATTTTTTTGAGCAAACACCACTTGAACTTTCCCTAACCGAATTGGAAGAACAAATCGGATGTCACCTGCCACTACCTTTTTGTCATGCTGAAATAGAGGTTTAAGTTTCTTCCATGTGAAATAATATTTCTGGGCAACTTTCCTTAAAGAACTCGCCGGACACAAAGCGCGAATTAACGCAAGCTGTCGATCAACAAAATCGGTGGTCGTACGTCCTAATTTGCACGCGAATTTTGCAGCAAGAATCATTCCGAGTCCTACCGCTTCGCCGTGCGGCATCCGGTAGCGAGAAGCGGTTTCGAGCACATGAGCAAACGTATGGCCATAATTTAAAATGGTGCGCAATCCTTTCGTTTCCCGTTCATCGCGCTCCACAACCAAAGCCTTGATTTTGGATGACCGATAAATCATTTCTTCAAGAAAACGAAAATCGCTTGAACCTAAAGCATGTTTCTTCGCACGTTTAAGAAAAACCGTGCCGCGCCGTTCAAGCAGCTTAAAAAGTTTTGGATCACGAATGACACCATATTTAACCACTTCCGCAAAAGAGTTTTGGAATGTTTGAACGTCAAGAGTTGCAAGCGAATCAAGGTCTGACAAAATGAGTTTTGGCTGATAAAACGTACCGACCATATTTTTCCCCTTAGGCAAATCAATGGCCGTCTTTCCGCCAATCGCACTATCAACTTGTGCGAGAAGCGTAGTTGGAACATGCACCAAGCTAATCCCACGTGCATAGGTCGATGCCGCAAAACCGCACAGATCCCCGACCACCCCGCCGCCAAGAGCAACGAGCGTGCTTGTTCGGTCAAGCCGCGCTTCAAGCAAAGCATTCCAAAGCCTGAATAATTCTTTCTCAGATTTATCTCTTTCATCACCAAATGAAAGCAAATGAATATGGCACGTGAACCCGGAGCGTTTTAGCGAGCGCACAAGCGACGGTAGCAGCTTTCCCTCTCGGGCAACCCGTCGGTTTGAAACAATCATAACTTTTTGGCCAATGCCAAGCGCCTTGAGCGAATTCCCTGCTTTCGCAAGCAAGCCGCGCCCAATCATGATGGGATAAAAACGTTCGCCTAAGTGTACGGTGATTTTCTTCATTTTAGAAATTTCTCATAAATTTCAACCGCAACTTCGCGGGGAGTTTTGTGATCCGTCAAAACAACATGATCAGCTGCTTGTTCATAAAGGGGCGCTCGCACTTCAAAAATCGATCGAAAACGGCCTTGTGGATCAGCTGCTTTAAGAAGCGGCCTATTCTTTGAGTTCTTGATTCGATTCCACAAAACATCGAAAGAGGTTTTCAGATAGATCACAACACCGTTTTTCCGCATGTGCTCCACATTATCCCGGGCTAAGATAATCCCTCCTCCGGTTCCGACAACCATCGAATGAGCCGAAGCTGCTGTTTTCTCGAGCACTTTTTTCTCAAGCTCTCGAAAAGCAGGCTCTCCGTCTTTAGCGAAAATTTCATTAATTGATGTTCCTGCCTCATCTTCAATCACACCATCTAAATCAACGGCTTTGAGGCCGCAAATTTTGGCAAGCGCTTCCGCAGTTGTTGTTTTCCCGGAACCCATCATGCCAATTAAAAAAACATTCTTCATTACGAATTCCTAATTTGAGCAAGATACCCCTCAAAATTCCGCCGTGTTTCTACAAGTGAATCGCCGCTGAACTTCTCGATAAACGCATCAGCAAGTTCGTAAGCAAGAATGGCTTCACCGATCACGCCGCCTGCAGGAACAGAGCAAACGTCAGAACGCTCAAAATCAGCTTTCTCTTCCGATTTTGTTTTCATATTGACTGACCGCAGTGCCCGCCTTAATGTAGAAATTGGTTTCATCGTTGCTCGGACGACAATTTCCTCGCCATTTGACATTCCGCCTTCAATACC
>JACQQN010000022.1 GCA_016206995.1 Candidatus Omnitrophota bacterium
GTTTTGAGCTGGTCACGATGTACATGGTGTCCTTTTGCAGCATGATCTCTTTGCCAAGCTTTGTAAATGGATCATGGAGCGGAAGATCAGCCAAACGGTCAAATTCATCAATCACCAACAAAACTTTTCGCCCGCTTTCTTCATGAACCACCTGACTCAATCCAAGCAACTCGCGATAACTTTCATCATAACGCTTGCTTTTGGTTAACTTCTTAATCCGCCGCATCTTCTTGAGAAGGCCGGGTAATTTTTTGCGTACTTGATTCACGAGACTGCCAAATGTCTTTGCGGCGGGGAGTTTTAAATACTCTGCATAGCCGCACAAAATCCCTCCCAGCCATTTTTGTGAGAAAATAGAAAAGGAATCTCCGTGCTGGAGGCGAATAAAAATAGAGATTGCGGTACCCGATGCTTGGGAACGTAAAAACTGTGCGAGGATAGATGACTTGCCGACGTGAGGGATCCCGATCAAACCAAGGTTGTGTCGGTATCCGTTCAAGAACGCTTTGAAACGTTTTTCGAGAAGGCTGAGCGTTTCCCCTCGCCCGAAGAAGATTTCTCTCGAGACCGGATCTGTTTCCATAATTGATGGAGTTTGTTCTGCCGGGCAGGGCTTTTAAAAATACCACTCACGCAATTAATCGGCGTTATGGCTTCAAGAAGATAAGAAAACCCGTTTTGGTTTGCTCTGCCGTGACTGGGAAAGTATATCAAACGATCAAGGTGCTTACCATTAAAAAATTAACTGTTCGCCCACTTGAATCATTAAGGAATCTACTGGTGGGAAATATTGAAAAAAGTAATACAGTTATATGCTATCTGCAGTTTTCGAGATTTCGCCGCTTACGCCTTCAAATTTATCTACTAAAATCTCGCGCGGCTTGCTTCCTTGCGGCGGCCCAACCACTCCTTCTTGTTCCATCATGTCGATGATTCGAGAAGCCCGTCCATACCCAAGTCTTAATCGTCGTTGAAGCATTGACACAGAAGCTTGCTTTGTTTCTAAAATAACGCGTACGGCTTCCTCATAAAGCTCATCTTTTTCCTGGTTGTAGTTGGTCGTTTTCCCTTCCTGGACGGCTTGAATCTCCTCGTGAAATTCCGGGGCACCTTGAGAACTCAATGCATGCACAATTGCATTAATTTCTTCATCTGAAACAAAGGCAGATTGGCCACGGATTGGTTTTTCGCGACCCGGCTCTAAAAACAACAAATCCCCTTTTCCAATCAATTTGTCAGCACCATTCATATCCAAAACAGTTCGGGAATCAATTTTTGAGGCCACTTTAAATGAAATTCTGGCAGGAAAATTTGCTTTAATCACTCCCGTAATGACATCGACAGAAGGCCGTTGCGTTGCCAAAACAAGATGGATTCCTACTGCCCGAGAGAGTTGTGCAAGGCGCGTGATCGCACCTTCCACTTTGTCTTGCGCGACTACCATCAAATCAGCCAACTCGTCAATCACAACCACGATATAAGGAAGCCGTTCTGGGATTTCTTCATTAGTGTCCGTCATCGCTTTGGCTGTTATTTTTCGGTCATTAAACGCTTGGATGTTCCGAGTGCCACAATGAGCAAAAAATTTATACCGCCGCTCCATTTCAGACACCACCCAATTCAGCGTAGCAGCTGCTTTCCGTGTATCGGTGACTACGGGTGTCAACATGTGGGGTAATTTATTATAAACCGAAAGCTCAACCATTTTTGGGTCCACCATAACAAATTTTAATTCACTAGGCATTTTAGAATACACCAAACCCGCGATCAATGCGTTCACGCAAACCGTCTTTCCACTGCCGGTAGTTCCCGCAATTAAAATATGCGGCATCTCCGCAAGATCTGAAAACATTGGTTTCCCACTCGTATCTTTTCCAAGCGCAAGCGGTAGTTTGAATCGATGGGCACGAAATTCTTTTGAATCTAGAAGCTCTTTCAAATAAACCTTCATGGTGACAGAATTTGGAACTTCAATTCCAATGGCGGATTTTCCTGGAATGGGCGCAATAAAACGAATACTAGGCGCTTTCATGGCAAGCGCGAGATCATCCGAAAGCGAAAGGATCCGAGTAACTTTAACCCCGGGAGCCGGCAAGATTTCATAACGCGTCAAAACAGGCCCCTGCTCTACCTCAACCACTTTCACTTCAATCCCAAAATCTGCAAGCGTTTCTTCAAGCAGTTTCGACTTTTCGTGAAAATCTTCATTCAAAGGAACTGCGTCTTTTGCGGGAGAACTCAACAAATCAAGCGATGGAAACGTGTAAGTATCTTGCTTTGAGCTGGAGCCCGCTGAAATCTTGATTTCTGGAAGCGGCGCATCATCTTTTTTTGAAGGAACTGTTGTGGAAAGTGATTGTTTCAGAAGTTTTTCCTTTTCAGACTCAATCTTTTTTTCTTTAGATTCTGAAAAGCTTTGTAACTTTTTCTCAAATTTTTTTTCGGATTCGATGTTCGGCAGGTACTGTTTCAGACGGATCGGGGTGTCAGGAAGTCTTGATTTTCGTTCTTCCTCAACCGGCTTTTCAGCTTTTTTAGCAAAACGTGGTTTGGGTGTAGATCCTTCTATTTTTACAAAACGCTTGAGGGCACGATTTTCAAACCGTTCAACAATAGCATTCCAAATTCTCTGGAAAATTGGGTAAAGGAGAAAGTCTGTAAACAAAAGGGTGGCGAGAAGCAAACAACAAAATGCAATAATCAAACCGCCAACAAATCCAAA
Organism: Candidatus Omnitrophota bacterium; assembly: GCA_016206995.1. GTDB lineage: Bacteria > Omnitrophota > Omnitrophia > Omnitrophales > Abzuiibacteriaceae > JACQQN01. The sequence goes on from JACQQN010000022.1 coordinate 2,723, forward strand.
ATAACGTTGAAGGGTTGTTGCGCAGAAATAACCAAGCAACCCGCCAGCTTGAACTTTCCAATCCGAGTGAACAATAAGCGCCAAAATACTTGCAAAGGAAAAAATCGCAATGATAATTCCAACTAATTCAATTAACTTTTTGTTGGGGACTTTTTGAAGAAAAAAACAACTTGACCAAAACAAGATTAGAAACGGAACGCTGTAAGCGCTTAAACCAAGAGTAAGGACAAGATAGTGAGAAAGATAAGCACCAATAATGCCAGTGGGATTTTGGATCGGCCGATTTGGTTCAAAAGCAAAAAAAGGATGGTCACCTGGGTCGTGGAATAAAATTCCGATCAATAGAAAAAGACCCAAGAGCAAAAAAAGCACACCATAAATTTCATTTAACCTTTCCTGCTTCATCGTAAGACACTCTAAACCCCGGTGTGACCAAAGCCTCCCTCATTTCTTTTACTAACGTCCAATTCCTCTTGAATCTTGAAGCATGCTTTTTGATAATTTGTGAAAACGAGTTGAGCGATGCGGTCGCCTCTTTGAATCGTAAATGATTCTTTGCCCAGATTAATTAGAATCACTTGGACTTCCCCGCGATAATCAGAATCAATGGTTCCAGGTGCATTCAGTACCGTGATGCCATATTTATAGGCAAGCCCGCTTCGAGGTCGCACTTGCGCTTCGAAAGGAACCGGTATGCTGAGTGAAATTCCGGTTGGAATCAGCGCGCGTTCACCTGGATTCAAAATGATCGGCCGGGTAACTGCGGCCATCAAATCCATTCCTGCAGAACCTTCGCTCATGTAGGCGGGCAGCGAAAGCCCTGCATGATGAGGCAAACATTTTACCGAAATATCAATTGCTTCCGTCTTGAGCAACCTTTTGACCTTCTTCTAACGCCTTTTTTCGGCTCAGGCTTATTTTTCCGTTATCATCAATTTGAATGACTTTAACGGAAATAACATCACCAACCGAAAGATGCTCTTCTACTTTTTTCACGAAACCATCTTTAATTTCAGAGACGTGGAGTAATCCATCCATCCCGGGTAAAATTTCACAAAAAGCTCCGAACGGCATGATTTTCCGAACCGTTGCTTGATAAATCTTACCCAGCTCTGCTTCTTCCGTAATTGCCTTAATTTGTGCAATAGCAGCTTCCGCAGCTTTCGGATCGCTCGATGAAACGTGAACGCGCCCGTCATCTTCAATGTCCACTTTCGCGCCTGTTTCGGCAATAATTCTTTTAATGACTTTACCACCAGGTCCGATCAAACCGCCGATCTTGTCTGGATTAATCTTGAGTGTCACGATTCGGGGTGCATACGTCGATAAATCCTTTCGTGATGCTGGAATTGTCTTGAGCATGGTGTCCAAAATACTTAATCGAGCAACCCGCGCATCTTCAAGCGCTTTTTTCAAGATCTCATTCGTAATCCCTGAAATCTTAATATCCATTTGAACCGCGGTAATCCCTTTTTGAGTCCCAGCAACTTTAAAATCCATATCGCCTAAGTGGTCTTCAATTCCGGCGATATCCGTAAGCACTTTCCAACTCTTCCCCTCGGTAACAAGACCCATTGCAATTCCGCTGACGGGTGCTTGAATAGGAACTCCAGCATCCATCAACGCAAGCGTTCCTGCACAAACACTTGCCATGGAACTGGATCCGTTCGATTCTAAAATTTCAGAGACGAGCCGGATGGTATATGGAAATTCTTCTTGGGATGGAATCATTGATCGAAGAGCCCGTTCCGCAAGCGCACCATGCCCTATTTCTCGCCGTCCCGGACCTCGGTTTGGAGCAATTTCCCCAACGCTGAATGGTGGAAAATTATAATGGAGCATGAAGCGCTTAAATTGTTCACCCTCCAATGCATCAATCCTCTGTTCATCAGATCCGCTCCCAAGCGTCGCAATCGACAAACTTTGCGTTTCGCCCCGGGTAAACAGTGACGACCCATGAGTCCTTGGAAGAATTCCAACTTCGCAGCTGATCGGCCTAATTTCTTGAAAGCCTCTTCCATCAGGACGCTTTCCTTTTTCGACAATCAGCTTCCGAACTTCTTTTTCTTCAATGGAAGAAAAAACAAACTTAACATCGCCTTCTTTAAAATTAGGGTCCGTTATGTCAAACGCGGCGAGCACCTTTTCATAAAGCTCTTCGTGTGCAGTTTCCCGCTCTGATTTTGTTGGGAGATTAAAAATTTCTAAAAAATGGCTCCCGACAATATCATGAACTTTCTTTGAAACCTCCTTTGAAATAACACGCGCTGAAACTTCTTCTTTTGTTTTACCACATTTCTTGAGAAGCTCTTCTTGCAGCTTGAGAATACTTTGAATGGCTTGATGGCCAAATTCAATGGCTTTCAAAAAAGTTTCTTCAGACACTTCACTAGCACCCGCTTCAATCATTACAACATTTTCTTTAGTCGCAGCAAGTATTAATTCCAACTCGCTTGTTGCTAGCTCGCCAAAAGTTGGGTTGAGCACGAATTGCCCATCAATTTGCCCCACTCGAACACTTCCGACAGGATTGTGAAATGGAACCGATGAAATCATGAGGGCTGTCGAACCGCCAATCATCGCTAACGTGTCAGGATTATGATCAGCATCTACTGAAAGTACAGTCGCCATGACTTGAACTTCATCACAGTAACCTTCAGGAAA
>JACQQN010000026.1 GCA_016206995.1 Candidatus Omnitrophota bacterium
AAATGATGGTGTTCCCGATTGCCCTAGGATTTTTTCTAGGAGGGCTGGTTGATTACTATATTCCACGAGAATATATTTCGAAATATCTGGCAAGAAAGAAAAAGCGGACGATTTTATATTCAGTTGCCCTCGGATTTCTGGCAAGTGCGTGCAGTCACGGGATTCTGGCGCTTTCGATGGAGCTTCACAAAAAAGGAGCATCAGGCCCTTCCGTAGTTAGTTTTCTTCTTGCGAGCCCTTGGGCAAATCTTCCAGTCACGATTCTTTTGATCGGGTTTTTTGGTTTGAAAGGAGTTTTAATTATTGTTGCGGCTCTCTTAATTGCTATTGTGACAGGACTTATTTTCCAAGTGCTTTCCGAGAAAGGATGGATCGAGGAAAATCAACACACCATTAAAGCGCCCGATGATTTTTCCATTGCCCAAGACTTATCCAAACGGTTTCGGGGCTACCAGTTTACATTTCAAAATTTAATGAAAGACACGCAAGGAATTGCGCGTGGGATTTATGAACTTGCGGATATGGTTCTTTGGTGGCTTGTCCTTGGTGTTTTGCTTGCAAGTTTTGCCATTTATGTGCCACACCACATTTTTGAACATTTTTTAGGGCCTTCCTTTTTAGGGTTACTCGCAACATTGATTCTTGCGACTGTCCTCGAAGTTTGTTCGGAGGGAACGTCGCCCCTTGCATTTGAGATTTACAAGCAAACAGGTGCTTTCGGTAATGCATTCGCGTTTCTGATGGGGGGTGTTGTGACTGATTTTACGGAAGTAGGCCTGATTTGGGTTAATCTGGGGAAGAAAACAGCGCTTTGGTTCCTTCTTTTAACGATTCCTCAAGTTATCTTTTTTGGCTGGTTGTTTAATCTTTTCTTTTAAATGGAGGGGTCAGGGGGAGCGACTTCTTCAGAGAAAAGTCTTGCGAATTCTTTCTTGAGTTCTTTTGGGTGAAGCCAAATCGCAGCGCCCAGCTTGAAAATTGCTTTGACGGTTTCAATTGAGTAAGAAGACATAAGTGAAGAATTCTCCTGCCATTTTTTGAACAAGCTAAACAAATAATCTTGCGCCGTCCGTTCATTAATCGGAATATTAATTTTCTTTGCAATCCGGATGATGTTGATGCATTCGGTCGCAAGTTCTGGAGATACGTTTTCTGCTAGCGCTTTTACTCTTTCCGTGAGTGCACCGCTCAGCAAAGAAGACACCTCGCTCTTCCGGGTTTCAATATTGAGTTCAAGGGCGATCTCTGTAAGCTTATAAAGGCGCGGAGCTTTTCGGATGTCAAATCGGAATTGTGCAAGCTCTTCAATTGCTTCAATAATGCGCCGACCAAGGGTGTATTCAACGGCATAACGGATTTCGTCAGGAATAGGGAGATTGATTGATCGGTAAATTTCATTCATGCGCCGGTTGTCTTCATAAAGCCGGTCGTAGGCCTCATTGATTTTCGCGATGGATTCTTTTGTAAGCATTGAGATAATTTTAATGCGCCATTCAAGCGGGATATCTTTCAGAGAGAAGTGTTTTTCCCCGAAGTGCTTGTCGATTTTCTTGATCAATTCGATGATGTGTGATGAATGAAATTCATCAAACAAATCCCGTTCGACGTTTTCAAAGTCAGGTGTTTCCTGAAGGGGCTTGATCGAAGAGCGGAAATCATACGCACCAAATTGAAGTACGGTAAATACCAGTTCTTGTTCTTCCAGTGTAATGGTTGATTGAATTTTCACGATCCCAAGATTGAGTGTAATGTCTCCGTAAACTTCCTTATGCTGGTGAAGAATTTGGAGTTTGAAGCAGTATAAATCGATGTTTTGTTTGTCTATATATTCTTTAAAAATAGAATCAATTCCATAGAAACTAACCACATGTGGGAAACTCGCTTTTGAAGGCCGTATGAATTTTTCGTAGATCACGCGACCATCTTTCAATTGTGTCACGTTACTTTTGGTGAGCTCGAGGCGCTCAAGGAATTTTTCTTCAAGAGGTCGATTGGTAATATCTTCAGCAAGTTCAATCGCACGCGCCGCATATTGAATAATTTGAATGGTTTCAATGCCGGAGAGATCTGTAAAAAACCATCCGCAGCTTGTATACATCAGCATCGCGTGCCGTTCCATTTCAAATAATTTGAGCACGCGGGTGATGTCCAATTTTACCAATTCTTTTTTTGCATGTTTTCCAAAGAAACGTGCAACATTTTCCTCAGATCGGTCAAGAATGACTTGAATGTATTCATCCCGAGCGTGCCACACGTCTTTCAAGTATTGACTACCTTCCTGTTCAAAGATGTTTGAAAGTTCGTCTCTTAACCAGTTGAGCGCTTCCCGCAAAGGTTTCCGCCAATGCTGCGTCCATTCGGCAGGGCCCACACCCCGACAACCGCAATGGTCTTCCCACCGCTTGATACCGTGAGAGCAGCTCCACGATGTTCCTGCACCGTCCTCACCAAAATAAGGGCGAACTACATATTGTGGCGGATGGTTTTCTAAGAATTCACCATAATTGACGGTTTTAAACCCGCGTTTCGGCGCTTCCACGCTAATCAAATAGGCAAGTGCTCGGTCGCCAAAGACTTTGTGGTGGCCAAAACTTTCACCATCGGTAGCAATATGGATAAGTTGAACAGGTTCCGACTCGGACTTTGCGCCTTCGATTCGGTTCATAAAATGTTTCGCGTCAAATAAAAGGTCCCCAAAAGCTGCCGCCCGCGAAATGGGGCCGTCGTAGAAGAAAATGTCAATGTAACGTTCCGGGCGGTTTTTTAAAAAACAGCGGTATGGTTTTTTAGGGTCAATCTTCCCGTTAGAAACGTCATGCCATTTTTCTTCCTTAAAATTCCGGACGGCTCCTGCTTGTCCGGGCTCTAAGACAATGTACTTTATTCCATGATCAACAAGCACCTCAAGCGTTTCTTCATCGCAAGCGGTTTCTGGAAGCCAAATAGATTCCGGTTCTCTTCCAAATCGGTGTCGGAAGTCCTCCAACCCCCATTTGATTTGCGTTACTTTGTCTTTGCGATTTGCAAGCGGCATGATCATGTGGTTGTAAACTTGCGCAATCGCATTTCCATGCCCGTGATGGATGAGCAGGCTTCTTTTGTCGGCATCAATAATTCGGTGGTAGGTACCCGGATGTTTTTCTTTCAGCCAGGACATAAGGGTAGGGCCAATATTGAAATTGATTCCCTCAAAATTATTGACGATGTCGACGATGTAATTTCTTTCGTCAAGCACGCGGGCGACCGAATTTGGAAAGTAACATTCTTGGAAGACGCGTTCGTTCCAATCGTGAGCGGGCGCGGCACTTTTTTGAAGTTCAATTTGCTCAATCCACGGGTTTTCCCGAGGCGGCTGGTAAAAATGTCCGTGAATGGCAAGGCACAATTCTTTCGTCATGATTTAGGAAATCCTCGTTCAGATTCTACATTTATTCTTCGGATTTTGCGATTGATTTCAAGTCCTTCGAATTCTTCGAGCGGAAACGGTATGACGATGTTCCAGTTTTCTTGGCTGATGGTACCTGGAAGGTTAATTCGAAATTGCCATGGATTTTGGTGGAGCCGTTCGTCGAGAGACAGCCAATCCTGTAAGAGTTGAATGCTAAAAATCGAAGCGGTGAGGTTCGCTTGCTTGAGCACTGCTTCTGAAAGTGTGGGAGTGCTTTTGAAAGGCACACTTCCTTTTAACCCTAGAAAATTCCAGAATTTCGCTTTTTCATCATAAGATTCACGATACAAATTGATAAAGTCTTTCACCTCGGTTTCATCTCGACCAAGGATTTTAAGAAATGTTTGTTCGTCTTTGATTTCTGGTTTCCAGCGAAGCCGTCCATGAGAGGATGCGGCAAGGTCAAACAATTCAAGTTTAACAGTTTCAAAAGAAATCCTGCGTGTTCCGCACATTCGCGCAAACATTTTTTCATCAACCGTTCCCGCGTCAAATTCCCACCAAGCTGCAAGCGGTGTCATATCATGGGTTGAGAAAACCACAATAGAATTCTTCCGGTAGTTCTCAGGACTCGTAAAATTGACGTCTGTTTTCCAATTTTTCTTCCAACGCACGATGTCCATACCGACAATTCCCAGCTCTTCCAAAACTTTGTAAGAGCAATCTGGGACCACTCCAAGATCTTCAGCGCAGGGAAGCATTTTGGTATGCTGTGTCATGGCCGTGAGAATATTTTTGCCATGTTCTTCCCACTCAGATTCGCTCGAAGGGTCAAACACACCTTTCAAACCGCCGCTTTCGAGCGGTTCTGATAAAGAAATAGTCCAAAGGCGGAAAATGCCAACGACATGATCAATTCGAAAAAGGTCATAAAAGTTTTCAGCGTAGACAAGTTTTTGAATGAGGTAATCATAACCATTTTGAGCGATGGCGCACCATTCATAAGGCGGCATTCCCCAACGCTGCCCGTTAGCGAAAAAAGCATCGGGCGGAGCGCCCGCTGCGAGATGAAGTTTAAAATAAGATTGATGCGCCCAAACATCTGCGCTGTCTCGTGAGACGAGTAAAGGCAGGTCGCCCATGAGCAAGACGCCATTTTTTTCCGCATATTTTTTTACTTCGAGAAATTGTTCTGCCAGCTGCCACTCGAGCCACATGTGAAACCGAACGCGTTCTGCATGATTTGATTCCAAAACGTGCATGGCTTCTGCCTCATGATTTTTAAGACGGGGCTCCCAAGATTCCCAGTTTTTTCCTTGGTTAATTTCTTTAGCAACTTTAAAAAGTGCATAATCTTTTAACCAAAATTCATTTTGCCGAATGTATTTCTCAAAAATAGTATTCTTATTGTGATTGATTGTTTGATAGATTTCCGAGAGAAGCTCAAGCTTCGCTGCTTTAACCTCATAATTGACGCGGATACGAGTGGGTTCAAACTTTTTTTTGAGGGCTTCAATTTTATTCTGAAAAAGTTTTAAATTAACTTCTTTGAGTTTGGAAATCGAAAGATACATGGGATCAAGTGCAAACGAGCTCTGTGCGTCGTAAGGCCTGAAATCAAATCCCGTATCGTTCATCGGGAGAAGTTGAAGGATGCTCAACTGGGTTTTGACACACCAGTCAATCAATAGCTTCAGGTCAGGTATTTCACCAATCCCAATACTTTGTTTGGAATAAATAGAAAAAAGAGGTGTCGCAATTCCTGAGCGCTTTTGGGTACCAATTTGTTTCCATTGTTTTAGGGTTGGTTTTTCGAGGAAGAGATGATATGGATTAAGATCTTTTTTTGTGGGCTTGGGAACGGTTGATGTCATTCGTCATCCCATTAAATTAAAAAGCCTTGGAATACAAATGCAAGACCCAGGAGCGAGAAAAAACCCATCACATCAGTAAAGGTTGTTAAAATAATATTGGAGCATTGAGCTGGATCAAGGCCGACAGCTTTCATCGTAAGCGGAATTGCAGCGCCCGTTAGGCCTGCTACCGCGAGGTTTAAAATCATCGCGAGGCCTACCACGACTCCCAACATCAAACTTTTATGCCATACGAGGGCAATGATTGCTGTAACAACGCCAATTGCGATTCCATTAACGATGCCGATTCCAAGTTCTTTCAAAGTGAGTTGGAACGCTTTATTAGGCGATATTTCTCTGAGCACGAGGCCGCGCATCACGACGGCAAGCGATTGAGCGCCCGCATTTCCGCCTTGCCCTGCAATAATAGGTAAGTAAACGGCGAGGACTGTGATTTTAGCGATCAAGCCTTCGAAGAGCGAAACAACAAAGCCAGCCAGAAAAGCGGTCCCAAGATTGATATAAAGCCAGGGAAGCCGCATCTTTAAGGAAAAACCAATGGGCGAGAAAACCCGCTCGTCTCCACCAGCACCAAACATTTTTTGGATATCTTCCGTTGCTTCTTCCTGTGCATCCTCAAGAAGTTGTTCTATTTTTACAACACCAAGCAATCGATTCTCACTATCTACGACTGGCGCTGCAAAATACCGCCGTTTGGAAAGCGCTTGCGCTACTTCTTCGCGGTCTGTAAAAGCATTCACTGAAAAAATATCTTTTCGCATAACGGTTTCGAGCACGTCGTCGCTCGGAGCAACCACAAGGTCGCGCATGTTCAAGACACCCACCAGCCGGTTTTCAGGGTTAACAACGTAAGCATAAGATGCGGGAGAACCTTTCCGTGCGGCAGAGCGAATTTTTTGGATCGCATCTTTTACTTTAATATCAGTATGGAGGCTCAAAAAATCAGTAGCCATCATTCTTCCCGCGCTCGCTTCTGGATAAATCAAGAATTCTTGGATTTGTCGTTTGATTTTATCTGGAAGATTTTCCATTAATTTCTGGCGGGTTTCAGCGCGGAGATTCATAAAAATGGACGCCGCTTGCTGCGAATCCAGCTTCTCCACAATTTCTTTGCAGACGCTGACAGGAATTTCATTCAGAAGAGCTGCCGCGTAACCTACTTGAAGGTGGGGAACGGCGAGAGCCGATAAATTGGGAGGGAGCGATTTTAGCACAGAAACTGCTTCCGCTTCAGTCATGGTCTCGAGACTGTGCGCTGCTTTAAGAGGATCGTCTTCGAAATATTTCCGGATAATGGAAAGCAGAGAAGTGCGTGTCGACATAATTTTGTGTTCTGGAAACGTTACTATTTGTAACGTTTCCCATTCTTTTCACGGAACGGCGTGTAAAATTCGCCTTTGATCGGGATCCGCAGCCGTTTGAGAAGGCGCTCAGTCAAATCAAGCCGCGCTTTGCAATAAGTGTCTTCACTGGCATCTTTTCCAACTTCAAAACTTCCGCCTCCGATACCGCCCCAGCCGCCGGCCTCACCTTTATTTTCGAATACATCTCGTAAAACTTCACCTGCTTCTACATTTGGAAGGTTGCTTCGGAGCGAAACGTAAAGTTTCCCTTTGTAACGGCCAGTACAAAAAGACCAGTGTCTTCCTTTGTATGTCAGAAG
>JACQQN010000024.1 GCA_016206995.1 Candidatus Omnitrophota bacterium
TTGCTGATATCAAAGAAGTTGTGGACAGTTTTGAGATTGAAGCCGATCACACGATCAAAGGTTTTGAATTAAAAGGTGAACAGCATTGGGAGCAAGTCCGAATTGATCAAACCAGGCAAGAAAATACTTTCAGGCAATATTGGGATACCCCCGCTAATAAATCTATTGTTCGACAGCAAATAAAACCAGAAAGTAAGAGTTCCGACACCCGTTTCAATGTTGCAAAATGGTTTTTAAAGGAGAAAGTTTACGCTTCTTCTGGTTACCGATTTTTTGTGCTTAAAAATCAAGAATGGGAAAGCGTGCTTGGGTATAATGAATTTGGCACACCCGCTGCACTTAGTCACGGCAGTTTGAATAACCGCGCTGAAAATTCATACGATTCCCATACTTGGGTTCAGAATGTTACGAGCACCCCATTTCGATGGTTAAGTTTGGGCGCAAAATTAAAGGAAGAATATTTAAATAGGCGCGGTGAATCAACTTATAATATTAAAACTGGGAATCCATCTGTCTCTACTACAATCGATCGTTTTGACGTGAGTACTACCAAATTTAACGCGCAGCGCTTTGGCGAAGCTATTAATGCGAGAATTACGGCTATTCCGAGGACCGCCCTTTATTCAGAGTTGGAGTTAGAACAAAGCAGGGGACCTCTGAATGAAAATCGGGTTAGTGTGGGAGGTACTGCACCTACGTCTGTGAGTGAAAACGTTGATCGCGAAACATTGACTTATATACAAAAAAACGTGGAGACTGTAGGGATACATGTGATGCCAATTTCGTTTGTGGACCTCACCGGTCATTACCGCCATTATTGGAAAAATAATGATTACGACGATCTTCAGGAAAGCCCTCCTAGCAGTGCGACTGTTGAAAAATCGGCTTTCTTTGACGGGCAAACGATTCGTGTGAATGAGTTCTTGGGAAGATTGGCTCTGAAACTCTCCCGGTTTTTTCAACCAGCTTTTCGTTATATTCATCGGGAAACGGGTTATGAAACCGCGACCGAGTCAGAGGCGAGCGTGAGAACCGGTATCGATTCTAATAATTATATTGTTGATGTGACTTCCCAGCTTTTAACGCCTTTATTTGCAACGACCTCTTTTTCGCATCTGGACGCAACGACTTGGACACCAGCCAAAGAGGCACTGTCTGCAAATACGCCTATTTTTGAGTCAGGGGTTAACACATGGAGCTTCAGTTTGAGTTACAGTCCAAGAAAAACTCTTTCTTTTATTAACACGCTAAGCTACTCACGCGCATCCAATTTCAATGATTTCTCAGATCGCGGTCTTCCGCTCGGTGCCGACTATCGAATGGTTAATGTCGAAAGTGGTTTTAAGTTCGGTCTGCTCAAGGATCAGGTTTCGCTAGAACCTAAATATCAGCTTTACCGTTACAACGCGAACAATAATGTTGATGCCGGTGATTATACCGCCCATGTTGCCTTGCTTGAATGCAAGATGGGTTGGGGGTAATCAGTTATTTTTGAAGTTTGTAACATTCTCTCTTTTCTTCCCTTCAGATTCTTGCAATTCCGGTCGTTTTTTTAGGTAGCAACTGAATCTTTACAAAATGGTTAGCGCCGATTGTCTTTCCAGAAGGGGACAGGTTTTTACTTCAAGCCTGTCCCCTTCTGGCGGGCGCAAAATCTGGTGTCAGACACCTGCCTACTGTCAGGCAGGCGGCGTGTCCGACGCCGGATTGGAGTTCCGCATGAACCTCGAAAAGTATCGGCAAGCAATTCATAATAAAGTATGCCTGCACTGTATCACCCTAGGGGAAAATGGACGGTGCACTCTCACAGGTGTCGATCGGTGTGGAGTCGAACTTTATCTTGAGGAGATTGTCCGAGTGGTTCATTCGATCAACAGCCCACGGCTTGAGGATTATGTAGAAGCGCTCCGGAAGCACGTCTGCAGCAAATGCCAGAATCAAAATCCCAATGGAACATGTTCTCTACGAAATCAGGCAGAATGCGGTCTCGATCGCTATTTTGCGTTGGCGGTAGAAGCGATTGAGGAAGTAGATCAGAAAAAGAAAAAAAAGTTTTAATATGTACCATCAGTAATTTTATTGGGGACAGGTCTTATTTATCTCAACCAAATGCAAGACCTGTCCCCAATAAAATTACCCCAGCGTGATTCCTGTCACTGCAAGAAATCTTTCTCTGAGCTTTAATACACCGTTATGAAAGAACACTCCACCTTTGATTTTGCGAAGCGGCCATTTCTTGTAATCTGGGAAACAACCCATGCCTGTGACTTGGCGTGCCTTCATTGCCGTGCCGAGGCCGATCCGACACCTCGTGCAGGCGAGCTGATGCATGAGGAAGCGTTGAAGCTTATTCATGATGTGAAAGAAATGGGAACGCCAATCATTGTTTTTAGTGGCGGCGATCCTCTGAAACGCGTTGATTTGTCTGAATTAATTCGTTATGCCCAGTCACTTGGCCTTCGAACAGGAGCGATTCCTGCGGTAACGCCTGCTCTCACGAAAGAAAAAATCAAGGAACTTAAAGAAGCCGGCCTTGTTCAGATTGCATTTAGTTTGGATGCAGCACGTGCGGAAGAACATGATGCGTTTCGTCGGGTAAGCGGCGTTTTTGATAGAACGCTTCAAAGCATCAAATGGGCAAATGAATTGGAACTGCACACACAAATCAATTCATTGGTGAACGTTCACAACATGAATACGTTTAATGAATTAATCGAACTCGTTCGAACATTACCGATTGTTTTTTGGGAAATTTTCTTTTTGGTGCCAACAGGGCGCGGGAAGGAACTTCCGCTCCTAAGTGCTGAGAAGTTCGAAGAAGCATTTGAAA
>JACQQN010000027.1 GCA_016206995.1 Candidatus Omnitrophota bacterium
CTAGAGGACTCGAACCTCTAACCCCTTGGATGTAAACCAAGTGCTCTAACCGATTGAGCTAAGCGTCCGGAAATCAACCTTCATTTAAATAAACAATAAAACGCTTCAACTTACCATAGCTCTTGCGATCAAAATTCATCTTAAGCCGAGGTAAATTATGAAGCTCGGGCTCGTCAGACTCAACAGGAAGCGGATTTGTTTTTTCAACTTTACCACCAGTAACAATCGATGAAAAATAACGATTGAGCCGCTTTAGGTGATCGTTTGAAATTTCATGTTTTAAACGAATAACGGTTTGGTTTCCAACATAACGGAGTGAATGATAAGTACGATAAAAATCTAAAACGATTTGACATGCTTCTTTTGGATCGCGTACCAAAGTAGGGAGTAAATAATCATCCGGATCGATTAATTTTTTGTTGAGCAAGTACTGTTCAACAAAACGAAACCATGCAGCCCAATAATTTCCTCGAGGGGTATCGACTAACACGATTGGGCGTGGATTATTCTTCCCCGTTTGCGAAAGCGTTAGTGATTCCATTCCTTCATCGTGTGTTCCGAAACCACCTGGGTAAAGCACCGTCGCGTCTGATTCCTTAATAAAAGCAAGTTTTCGAGTAAAAAAATACTTAAAGTGAATTAATTTTTTATCACCTTCAATTGTTGGATTCACATTTTGCTCAAAAGGAAGCAAAATATTCAAACCGAAGCTACGGGTACGACCGGCTCCCTCCTGAGCTGCTCTCATGATGCCAGATGAACCGCCCGTAATAATCATCCAATCGTTTTGAACCATATGTCTCCCAAAATCTTGGGCTGACTTGTAAATCTCGGCGCTCTCCTTTGTTCGAGCAGACCCAAAAACCGCTACCTTACGAATTGTGCGATAAGGTTTAAAAACCTTGAAAGTGTAGCGCAACTCTTTGAGCGTTGTATTGATCACTTTAAGGTCGCCACGACTTAATTTCTCGCGCCCAATTTTCGCTACCGTTGTCATCAATTGTGAGACAAGATCGTGGTTTCTAACATCGCCCGTCATGCGGGTAAGACGTGCGATCGTTCGATCAATTGGCCGGATTCCTACCGAATAGTTTCTTTTGGTTTTGTCAGTTTGGCTCATTTTAATTGACTGTTAATATCGGCTTGTTATCGGATAACCTGATAATAAAAGCCCCCACCGCTTTGCTCCGAAAAACGAAGCCGTGGGGGTTTGTGAAATGGTGGAGCTGGCCCTTCGACAAGCTCAGGACACCCTTCAGCAAAATACTGAGCAAGTCCCGCCGCGTATTGCGTTGCAAAACGGTGGGACGCGTCTCCGCCAAACTGCGCGGCGGACCCGTCTACAAAGCACTGTTTGAGACGGACCCGCTGCGCTTTGTAGCGGGGAACCATGGAGCTGGCCGGAATTGCACCGGCGTCCAGAGAAATAACAATAAGAGGCACTACATGCTTAGCCTTTGTTTAATTTAACCAAATGCGCTCCCAAAGACAGGGCCGCATTCAGCGAGCTTTTGAAAGCTTTCATTCCGAACTCCAAAAGCAAAATCCGGAACTATCCTTGTGTCTGTCGTTTTCAAGCGCCCAAGGCTATACGCATTGAAAACGTCGCTGAACCTAAATTAGGCAGCGATTGGAAGAACGTTCAAGCCGAAAGCCCCAACGGGACCTGCAGCTCTTTCGTTCCAGCTGAGTTTATCAGCATTATGTTTTGTGACGTGTTTTAGGAGGCCTCGCCACCACCTCCGCATGCACCGACCTATCGAACATTTCCTGTCGATTCTAGTCAGCCCCAAAATACAATCAAAGAGCAAATTTTTACCGAATTTTTCGGCGCAGTGATTGCTTCACTGCTTTATCCATCTCTTTTCGATGGATTTCTTCTTTCAACGTTTGTCTTTTATCATGTGCTTTCTTTTTCTTAGCAAGCGCGATTTCTAACTTGATGAAATTACGTTTAAAATATAACCGAAGTGGAACACAAACAAAAGATTTTCGTGTTAAATCCACTATCAAATGTTCAATTTCTTTTTTCTTCAGGAGAAGTTTCCGCGTCCGTGTTGGCTCAGGTACAAAATGATGGGTGTATCGGTACGTCGCAATATGCAAATTGACTACGAATACCTCTCCTTGATTTACTCGTACATAGGCATCTCTTAAATTTACTCGTCCATCACGAATAGACTTAACTTCAGAACCTTTAAGCTCAATTCCCGCTTCTAATTTGTCAAAGAGAAAATAATCATGCCTTGCTTTCCGGTTATCTGCAATCACATGATCATTCATTTAAATTCATTATACTTAAGCTAAATTAGCCCAACAACTTAAAAATTCGTTGACGCCATCTAAGCCGTTGTGATACTTATGTTTGCGCCTCTAATGGGACGGTGGCATTGATTTTCACTAAGATAAAGAATTGCATAAATTAGGAAATTTGTGCCGTCCATGAGTTTCTAATTATATTCTTATATTCATTGATGCGACAGTGGCGGAACTGGCAGACGCGCACGATTCAGGGTCGTGTGGGGAAACCCGTACAGGTTCAATTCCTGTCTGTCGCAAATATTTTAACATGGGGTTTTTCCGCCATAAAGCGTTGGCGGATCTGTCCAAACAACGCTTTATGGACGGAGCCGACGCGTTGTTTGGCGGACAAGTCCCTCCTGTCGCATTTTGATTTTGAAGAACTTAGAGAGCGCACGATGTTCAAACAAAATAGTTCATTAAAATAAATGGACTTAATCCTTTGAATCGTAATCGAAATAATAAGGTTGGTTTTAACGTAAATTCTGCGCGTGGATATTTTTCCGACTAAGAGCTTCTAAAATCTGTTGCAGCTCTTTCTTGACTTGCCTATTTTTCTCATCCCAACGTTCAAGATCTTGACTGAATTCTTTAAACACCTTAACGCGATCACGGTCTTTATCTAAATGAGAGCTTTGCCCCGTAACATCTTGCGCAATAGTCAATGCCGCTCGGACATGACCATCAAACACAACTGGCGATGCAAGAACATCAACCACACGAGTTGCCCCATCATTCTTCCGGATTCGAAAACGCGAATGTTCCGAATAGCATCCTTGCATGGTTTGATGGAAAAAAAGAAACCCTTGGCTCAAATCATCAAGGGTAAACAACAGACGAAAATGTCTGCCCAATACATCATTGCGTTGATAACCAGTTAATTCTTGTGCAGCATCATTAAAGAAAATAAAACAACCTCGCATATCCGTAACGAACACAGCATCCTTGAGCCGCTCAAAAAAATTCACATATGACTCCCGAAGATTGCTTGAGAAATTCGCAAGTTTTTTATAACACTCTAGAACAGATTGATACTCATCTTTTGGTTTTGTGGTCATAAAATACCTTCGCTAAAAAGCTAACATGCAAATCTGAGAATTGCAAAAAAATATCCAATTTTTTTTCAATTAATTATTGAAAACTTGTGGAATTTGTATAAGTGGTATTTAAAAATGAAGAAGAGGTTTGAAATCAATAAGTTTCTAAAAGAGTATAAAAAGTTAACTAAAAAATATGGGCGCAAGAGGACTTGAACCTCTGACCCCTTCGATGTGAACGAAGTGCTCTAACCAACTGAGCTATGCGCCCAAATTATTGTGAAAACATGAGTTTTGCGAAATCGGCATCACTCATAGAACCGACGTTGTGTCCGTCCTGTGACATTAGCGCGACAAAAAACCTGAACGGCTAAGTATACCAATGTATTTTAAACTAACCTAATAAACAAATCCAACGCTTGTTCACATGTCGCAGCGCGAAGTGCTCTGAAGCGCCTGATTTCAGTATACCAGTGCATCTCAAAGTAATTTAATAACTAAACCAACAAGCTCAATATATGTCTCAATATGTCTCAAATTTGAATGCAGTGCCAAGTGCTCTAGTTAACGTTTGATTGGACTAATATCATCGGCATAAGCCTATTTCCAAATTGACTTTCAGGATCATAAGCACCTCTGGTTCTAACAGCGGCACGGATCAAAATGCGGATTGTCAGGCAAATTGAACTCTTTTGCAAGTTCAATCATGGGGGTTATTCAAACGTGGTCCTATAGTTCTTTATGACTAACCCCGTGTAAGGGTTTTATATTGTGATTCAGGAGGAATACCGCAATGAAACAAATGAAAATCAAACGAATGGCATGTGAACCTTTTAAAAAGCTCATTGTTTTTTGACCGCCTCAGCGATCATTAATCCCCAGATTAAGTTTAATTTGAATCGCCGTTCACCGGTGATTAAGAGTTTTGTTCCAGTCAAAAAGCAACGTAATTCATCTTGGGTATAGCACCGCCGATGGGCAAGATCGAACGCTTTCAAAAATAAATCACAAACGCGGCAGATGAGGTAGTCCCGGCACCAATCCAAGATAACGATCCTCCCTTCCGTCTTTAAAACTCGTCTCATTTCATTCAGGCAAACGAGAGGTTTATCAAAATAATGAAAGGAATTGGCGCAAACGACTATATCAAAATGATCATCTGGCAAAGGAATTTGAGAAGCGCTTCCTTTCAAAAAAGTGAGGTTAGGGTAACCACCAAGTTTTTGTTTTGCAACCGCGAGCATTTTCTCAGAAATATCAATACCCGTGATCGATTGATTTAGATGACCGCTCACAAGCATTTGCTCGAGTACTCCCGTCCCGCAAGCGACGTCCAAAATTCTTTCGGAACCTTTCGCATTTATCCATTTCTGAATGAAACCGAGCGTTGACGAAACATAACCCCGCCAACGCACGTCATACTTTTCCGCAAGATAATCGTACCGCTTCTCCACTCGATTTTCTTCTTGCATCGACGTCAATTTGTCGCTGGGATCATATTGTCATTCTCATCGTAGGTGTAACGGGGATTGCTATTCTCTTTATGGATTCGAATATCCGCCACCGAAAGAGTTCCTCCTTTGTCTTCAATGTCGAAATCAAGATCAAGAAGATCTCCCGTTTTCACATCTTTCATATCAGTACAAGAATAATAATAGTCACCCGTTTTCCCAACACGTTCATGGACACCCACAAGCTCAAGACGCCTCAAATCTCCAGTGCGCTCATCCACAATCGCAAAGGCGCCCTGAAGTTTCTCCTGGTGCGCAATGTAATCACGGATCGTCTGACGCAGTGCTTCTGGGGACGGTTCCGCAAAAACTATTGGAGCGAATACCAATATTGAAAGAACGAGAACGAATAAAGTTGTTTTCTTCATTTTCCCTCCTCGAAATGTGAGAATTATGTCATTAAACGATAGCCAAAAATTATTCTCTTTCCTCTGCGTCAGCAATTTTCTCAAGCTTGGCCGCAAGTTCCGGATGCGTTGATTTCAATATTGACGCCGCTTCGCGGATGGTTGCTGCGACGTTTTCTTCGCCCTCCCCCACTGCTTCTCCGCCATGTTCCTTACCGCCATGCTCATTCACAGTCGAACCGCCGTGCTCCGCTGCCAAAAGAATTGCAGGATTCCACATAGCTACAGCCAATGCAAGCATGACACCAAGCAGAATATTTTTCCTTTTCATTTTTGTTCCTCCTGTTTTTATGTTTTATTTTTAAACTCAAAAGACGTTTTGGCGTCATCCCATTCTTTTCCATCTACTTCCACATAAGGATAGAAAAAAATGTTGACGGGCGACCCTGATTGTTTGGGAACCAGTTCAATATCTCGTCCCGCACTAATCAGAA
>JACQQN010000028.1 GCA_016206995.1 Candidatus Omnitrophota bacterium
CCACTCGTATTTGCCGTCCAGAACGTTCATCGCAATTTTGTAACTGATCCGGTCGTCATTTTTGAAAAGGCCGTGAAATTGGCGTTTAATTCTCCGCTCAGCTTCGCGGGAGAGTAGATTGGCTAGCTGAAGCGGCCCACGGTCTTGAGGATTTCTTTGATGAAGCATGGCGGCTCGTGAACAGCTTGCCGCAATTCCAAACAAATCACTACCAATATTCACAAACCGGAAAAGGATACGCTGTCTTTTTTCAAGACTTGCTTGATAACGCATCATGGCATGAAATAAATCGCGGGCAAGTTTCCGCGCAGTTTTTTCCACAAAGTTAAGATGCGTTTTGAGTTCTTTCGGAATACTCAATCGGCTGGGCACCCTCCGCCGGACGAACCAAAGTGACGGATACCAAACGCTGTAGAAACCAATTGCTTTGAAGAGAATTTGAATCTTCTTCCCAAAGCTGGTCTTGCGGCTTAAGAGCGGAAAAATAAATTGGAGGTGCTTATCCATGGCTTCACGTGCAATAAAAAGTCGCATGATTTCGCTCGTTCCTTCGATAATTAAATTAATACGAAGATCGCGCATGGCGCGCTCAACCGGGATTCCCTTTTCGCCGCGCGCTCTCAGCGATGCAGCGGTCTCATAACCTCTTCCACCGCGAATCTGAACCGTATCATCAACAATTCGCCAACTTCCTTCTGAGCAAAAAAGTTTTGCCATGGCCGCTTCAAGGCGAATGTCCGTTTTCTTCTGGTCTGCAAGCGCGGAAGCTAGCCAAGTCACACTTTCCATCGCAAATGTGGTCGCAGCCATTGACGCAAGTTTATAAGAAATTGCTTCGTGTTTTCCAATGGGAGAACCCCATTGTTCACGCTCTTTTGCCCATTTCCGAGAAACATTGAGACACCACTTGGCTGCGCCGCAAGTTGCCGCAGGAATTGTGAGGCGTCCTGTATTCAAAGTCATCAGTGCAAGTTTCAATCCTTGCCCGATACCCCAGAGAATATTTTCTTTAGGAACTTTGACATTGTTAAATCGGATCAAGCCATTTTGGATGCCTTCAAGCCCCATAAATTGGCACCGATGAGCCACTTCGAAACCCGGCATTTCTTTTTCAACGATGAAGGCGGTAATTTTCTTTTTTTCCTTTCCATCTTGAACAACAGACGTTTGCGCCATCACAATCAAAATGTCTGCAATGGTCCCATTCGTGCACCATAATTTCTCACCATTGATCAAATAGAAATTTCCATTTTCTATTGGGGTTGCCGTTGTTTTCATGCGGGCCGGATCCGAACCGACATCAGGCTCTGTAAGCGCAAAAGCAGAAATAGTGCCTTTTGCAAACCGCGGAAGATATTTTTTCTTTTGTTCTTCAGTCCCAACTAAAAGAAGTGGCTGCGGAACCCCGATGCTTTGATGTGCCGAAAGCAAAACCGTGGTCGAACCGCAATAACTCGATACCAATTGCATCACACGGTTGTAATTCACTTGCGAAAATCCAAGGCCGCCATATTCCTTCGGAATTTTCATCGCGAAACATTTCATTTCGGCGAGCCCACGCATCACTGACTCCGGAATTAGACCGGTTTTTTGAACCTCTTCAGGACTTAAGCTCTTTTTCAGAAACTGTTCAAACTTTTCTATGAATGCGTCGCCAATTTTTTTATCTTCAGGAGTTTGTTCCGGGTAAGGAAAAATAAGATCCCAATCACACCTGCCACTAAAAAGCTGCGCCAAAAAACTTGGGTGTACCCATGCTTTCTCGCGCGCTTCTTCTGCCATCTCAAGCGCTTGTGCTTTATCAGAATTTCCTTTGTGAAGCTCTTCCATAGTTGCTCTCCCTCATCTTAGATCTTAGACTAGATTATCGGCAGAAGAACTGTTGAAAAATAAGCTTTTTTATAGCTCAGCATTGATCAATGAGGTAACGAAGCAATTAAAATGGCTTGGACATAAAGCAGCGTAATCCAAGTCGGCACACGACTTCCTTCAGAAACGGTTCGCTCTTCAATCATTTTTGTAACACCGATCGCTGCCCACAAAAATCCCGACAAACGATGAATGAAATGTTGGAAAAGCGGTTCCTCCGCTGGTAAGGCATATGGGACTTGATAAAGAATTCCAACGATCGAAAGGCCAACCAACCAAATCATGCCGCTGGGCCAGCGCGAGATTTTCCGAATGTTTACCAAAAACGCTTGTGCGGAAGCAAGAATTATCACAATGCCCAGAACAAGAAAAATAACGCCATTCCAGTGGCTAACCAACATTCTGAATGACCCAAGCAGTGTTAAAATACCAAACAAAAAAGCAAAAAATGGCCACAAGAAAAGTGACTTTGGAATGAGCGAACTTGATCTCGCTTCGATCAAAGCAAAAGTAGCCATGGCAATTAATAGGCTTGCTGCAATCCAATGAACGATCAGTCCGGCGGTCATGTTTCCCTCCTTTTCGCCCCTCACCCTTCCCTCTCCCCATTGGGGAGAGGACTAAGGTGAGGAGGTAGAATTCCATTCACAACGTATTCGGCAAATGCGAGACTTGCTGTCATTCCTGGCGACACAGCATTCAACACATGCGTTGAATTTTCGCAAAACTTAACCACTAAATCATTCACCATTTTTCCCCGCCGGTCCACCATTTGCGCTCGAATCCCAGCGCGATAAGGCATGATATCTTTCGCTGAAACTTTTGGGCAAATTTTTTGGATTTCTTTCAAAAATTCCCGCACCGAAAAAGAAATTTTTGCGTTCATCCAAGCAAGTGTCATAAATTCTTTGGACGCGAGAAGCCCCCAAAACTGGGGTTTGAGAAACATGGCTCCTGTCTCGCACCAGTTGAATTCTTTTTTATAAGATTCTCGACCAAACGAGAGCGCCGCTGTAGGGCCTGCGAGAAGTTTCCCGTCTGCTTCTCTTGTTAAGTGAACACTCAAAAATGGAAATCGTAAATCCGGTACTTGATACACCATGGATTGAACGCGCAGTGAGCTATTTTTAATTTCCATATATTCGCCACGAAATGGGATGATCGTATACTCGAGCCCGACACCCATCTGGTGCGCAACTTGGTCGGAGTAAAGCCCGGCACAGTTAATCAAATGGTCGAATGAGTATTCTGTTTGGTTCGTGATGACGTGCCTTAAGTTAATTTTGGTCACACAGGCTGAGAATTCATAATGGCCACCTAGCCTCATCACCTCTTCTGCCATTCGCTTGAGAAGCGCTCGACTATCTACTACAGCTCCAGTTGGCGATAAAAGTGCTTTTGTTCCGATGGCATCCGGCTCACGTTCGTTTAATTCCTCGCGACTCAAGATTTGAAGCTTCGGAACACCAACGGCTCGCCCCATTTCAAGAAGTTGGTCGAGCACTTTTTCGTCAGATTCATTTTGAGCTGCTACAATCGTCCCACATTCCCGCATAGGGACATCGTGATCACGGCAAAATTCCCGAAGCCGTTTACTTCCCTCAAGACACATCCGAGCTTTGAGAGATCCTGGCCTTTGATTAATACCGGAATGAATCACACCGCTATTTCGGCCGCTTGCGTGCTCCGCAAGGTGATCTTCTTTTTCGAGAATAGTAACATCGCCTAATTTTCGGAGAAGAATTTCGCGGGCGATTGCAGTTCCAATAATGCCGCCGCCGACAACGAGGAAAGATTTTGGTTTCATGCGATCCGTTGTAGGGTCAGACCCCCTGCGCCTGACCGTTGAATCGAATTACGATCATATTAAGCGGGTGTCCACAGGGGGACGCCCCTACATCGATTTATTTTCCGCTCATCTGCAACACTTCACGCCATTGCTCTTCCGTTACAGGCATCATACTCAATCTTGAAAACCGAACCAGTTCCCAACTTTTAAGTTTTGGATTTGCTTTAACTTCAGAGAGTAAAACCGGTCGTTTGAGTGGTTTCACGGCTTGAATATCCACCACGGCAAGCTTAGGATCTTTTTCATCAGGATCGGGATAAGATTTACTAACAGCTTGTGCAATTCCAATCACCGCTTTTTCTTTACCCGTGTGATAAATCAAAATTTCATCTTTTGGCGAAACAGCACGCAAATGTTTCAAAGCAAGCGGGTTGTGGACACCGCTCCACACTTCCTTTGATTTTTTGAGCAAATTACTCCACGAATACGTATCGGGGTCGGTTTTAAAAAGCCAGCGATTCATATTGTTTACTTGGGACGATTAATATTTAAAAACTTAGTTTTCTTACTTAAAAAACGCAAGACTGAATAAATTACAAAACCAATACCAAGCAAAACATACGGGAGAGGTTTTAATTCAATTTCATTCTCACCCAGTAATTCAGCAAAAAATTTAAGCAAAACAAAAGCAGAAATCAAGCCGAACAAACTTGAATATTCGCGCTGCAACACCCACTTCCATGAAAAAGAAGTACTCGGCCGTTTCCACTTCCGAAAATTAGGGAAAAAAGCGGGAGTTTCATTTACCCACTCAAGAAATGCATTTCCAAATTTCTGCCTTAAGAACTCTTCTTCCGCGCACATAATCCGCTCATAGTAAAGCCAAAAAGCAAGCGCGGAAATAGTGACAAGCCACCACACTTGGGTAAATAAAAGAAACCCGAGTGTCAAAAAGAAATTTCCCAAATAAAGCGGATGCCGAACCACGGAATAGATTCCAGTCGTATTCAGAGATTCGGCAACTTGACCGTGCGTATTCCGACCAGAAGTTCCTTTGGCAGCCCAACCGGTCGTCATGCACCGAATCAAAAACCCGATCACAGAAACGCTAATTGAAAATATTTCCCAAAGTGTTTGTTGGACGTGGCCAACGCTCCGTCCGAAATACTCCGACTGTGTCAATGCGTACGTCACAAGCGGAATTGAAAGAAATGGTAAATAGCTCCGCCAGCGAAAAAGCCAAGCACCTTGTTTCTCAAATTCTTCGCGAAGAGATGCCATTGTAATTTTTAATTTAGAAGCTCGCGCGGAATTGAAATATCCGCGACCACAACTTTTCCAATTAACTCTTTAGCTGATGAAATACAAAATGCTTTTTTAGGTAATCCCAAGGTAATAGTTATTTTAGCCTCCACACATATTCCCATGATTTTACCAGTATCTGCATTCAAACCGGAAGGAATATCTACAGCAACCACTGAGGCTTGCAACGCATTCATAAGGTCAATCGCTTCCTTAGCATTCCCTTCTATTGGTTTTGAAAGGCCAGTACCGAACAAAGCATCGACGACCACTTTTGAGCGATGAATCGCATTTTTGATCTTTTGAGGATCGAATTTCACTGAACAATCAATCAACGAAACATTCATCTTTTGGAGGATTTTGAAATTCACAAGCGGATCTGGTTTCATATCTGAAGGACTTTGAAAGAAAACGACGTGGACTTTTGTTCCTTGATTTGCAAGATGGCGCGCTGCAACAAATCCATCGCCGCCATTATTTCCTTTCCCGCAAAAAATAGCTACCTCGTCTTTTTTCCCTTTCAATAGGCACTGAACTTCTTCAGCAACCGCGCGGCCTGCGTTTTCCATGAGCAAAATGGAAGGAATTCCAAATTCTTCAATCGCTCGGCGGTCAATTTCCTGCATTTCAGACGCAGTCACGTATTTCATATTTAGTTTCAAGTTTAAAGTTCAAAGTTCAAAGTTTCAAGTTTATGCTTCAACTTGAAACTTCAAACATGAAACATTAAACGCGTACGGCGTGAAATGTCTCATTCATCAAATCAACCAACGTCACATCAACAATTAAACCAATTTCACTCGCGTCGCCTGGGAACACCACTTTTTTATCGTGCCAACTCCACGCAAGCACTTCATCGTTTGATTTTTTACTGACTTCTTCAATCAAAACTTTAAAGGTGCGCCCAACATAGGTTTGATTTCTCTTACGCGAGATTTCTTTTTGAATTTGAAGAAGCTCCGTCACACGCCGCGCTTTTTCGGTTTCTGAAACTGTATTTTCCAAACGGCCAGCGCCTGTGTGAGGTCGCTGTGAGTAACGGAAAATAAAAGCGTCGTCGTATTCAATTGCGCGAAGCGCTTGTTCGGTCTTGCAAAAATCATCTTCAGTTTCTGTCGGAAATCCACAAATAATGTCGGTTGTAATCGAAACATCTGGAACGAGTTCCCGCATCCGGTCAATTTTCTTTCGGTATTCAGCAAGTGTGTGCCCTCTTCTCATCTTTTGAAGGATTTGGTCGGAACCGGATTGAAGCGGCAGATGAAAATGCCGTGAAATTTTTTCGTGGTCTCGAATTGCGAGAAATAATTCTTCACGCGCGTCTTCCGGGTGTGATGTTGTAAAACTAATTTTTTCGATTCCAGGAATTTGTGTGATTTCCCGAATTAAATCTGCGAATGTAGGGGCAGCCCCCTGTGGCTGCCCGTTAATCAAATTCAACGGGCGGGCAGAGGCGCCCGCCCCTACATTATTTCCACGGTACGAATTCACGTTTTGACCGAGAAGTGTGACATGTTTTACGCCTGATTCCGCAAAGCGTTTGACTTCTTCGATCACTTCTTTGGACGGTCTTGAAATTTCAGGGCCGCGGACATACGGCACCACGCAAAAAGAACAGACTTTGTCACAGCCCGTCATAATCGGTAGATAAGCATGAATTTTTCCTTCAAACCTTGGAGTTTCGTAAAGGTCGTAACCAAACCCAGCTTTCGTAAGTTCAAAAACTTTCACCCGTTCTTTTTTTATTTTTTCAATTGCAGCAGGAAGTTCCCGAATGCTTTTGGTTCCGATGAGTAAATCCACATACGGGAATCGGGAAAAAAATTTAGTTTTGTAATTTTCAACCATGCAACCCATGACGCCAATCACAAGTTCCGGACGTGCTTTTTTCGTCTCTCTTAATTCACCAATTTGACTATAGACTTTATCTTCTGCGTGCTGGCGGACGCTGCAAGTGTTGAAAAGAATGACGTCTGCTTCGGATTCATTTTCCGCGGTCGTGTAA
>JACQQN010000030.1 GCA_016206995.1 Candidatus Omnitrophota bacterium
AGATCTGAAGTGCTTGTTGCTTCGTTAAATTTTTAGGAAGTTTTGTTGTTCTTTCCAAACGTCTAGCAAGTCCTTGATGAAATGAAAGGGA
Organism: Candidatus Omnitrophota bacterium; assembly: GCA_016206995.1. Lineage (GTDB taxonomy): Bacteria > Omnitrophota > Omnitrophia > Omnitrophales > Abzuiibacteriaceae > JACQQN01. The sequence goes on from JACQQN010000030.1 coordinate 92, forward strand.
GCTTTTGAGCGTAAGTTGCCATCGTTGATTAATTTTACGAAGGCGACATTTTGTATGGGTGGTCGAAAAAAAGTGGTTGGCTGTGTCAAAGTAATAATCATGGATGCTGTAATATTTTGGCGGCCCAATTTTGCTTCCAAGTTTTTTGGCGTTGAGAAGGAATTTGCCAGCGTCCGTTGGAAATCTAACGCGCCACTTGAATTCTACTTCTTGTTTGATTAGGGGCGGCTTGTAATTCATATCAATATATTTTAATACATGAGTGCGGTTTTATAAATTAAACTCTTCTACCATTCAAATTGACATCCCAACCAATTTCGCTACAATGATTGGCTTATGAAAAAGCAAACCCTTCAAGATATTGATGTTAAGGGAAAACGGGTCATTGTCCGTGTTGATTTTAATGTGCCTTTAGACAGCAACGGCAACATTATAGATGACGCACGGATTACGAAAACACTTCCTACGATCCGCTATTTAATTGAACAAAATGCGAAGGTTATTTTAATGTCACATCTAGGGCGCCCCAAAGGAAAACCGGAAGCAAAATACAGTTTAAAACCCGTTGTCGAACATTTGTCCAGATTGTTGAATCAAAGAGTAGAGCTCCAGCCGGATTGCATCGGCCCCGCCATTGAAACAAGGGCGAGATCGCTCAAAAATGGTGAAATTTTGTTACTTGAAAATTTACGGTTTCATGTTGAAGAAGAGAAAAACGATCCTCATTTTGCGAAACAACTCGCAGCGCTTGCAGAAGTTTACGTCAATGATGCGTTTGGAACTGCTCACAGGGCACATGCATCTACAGAAGGTGTTGCACATTACTTGCCAGCGGTTGCCGGTTTTCTTCTTGCAAAAGAAATCGAATATTTTGACAAAGCGCTTGAAAACCCAAAACGGCCTTTCGTAACTATTTTGGGGGGCGCAAAAGTATCAGATAAAATTAAAGTCATTGAGAATCTTTTAACCAAAGTTGATCACCTCTTAATCGGCGGCGCAATGGCTTATACATTTTTGAAAGCGGGCGGCCATCAAATCGGTGCCTCAAAAGTTGAAGCGGAAGGTATTGAGACCGCAAAAATAGTAATCGCAAAGGCAAAACAACAGAATGTAGAAATTTTACTTCCGGTCGATCATGTTATTACACAAGAAATTAATGAACAGGCACGCATACAAATTTGCGAGGGGGATATTCCTGCAGGATGGTTGGGTGTTGATGTAGGACCTAAAACCATTGAAATTTTTTGTAACGTATTGAAAAAATCAAATACTGTGATTTGGAATGGGCCGCTTGGAATTTTTGAAATGAAACCATTTGAATTGGGAACTTGGAAAGTCGCAGAGTGCCTCACCCAAATAAAAGCGACCACAATTATCGGGGGTGGCGATACCGCCGCGGCTGTTGCAAAGTTCAATTTGGAAGATAAAATGTCTCATGTATCAACCGGCGGCGGCGCATCGCTTGAATATCTCGAAGGGCGAAGTCTCCCCGGAATTCAAATTCTCAAAGAGAAAAAAACAATGGGGACCACGCGCGCATGAATCGTCCATTAATCGCAGGCAATTGGAAAATGTACAAAAGTATTGATGAGACCGTCAATCTGATTAACACGATTAAAGCGGGCATTCACGCTGCTACTGATGTTGATGTGGTAGTCTGCCCACCTTTTACAGTATTAGCAGCTGCAAGTGAAGCATTACGTGACAGTCGGATTGATTTAGGTGCGCAAGATATGTATTTTGAAACGGAAGGCGCTTTTACCGGAGAAATTTCTCCGTTGATGTTAAAAGATGTTGGCTGTCGGTATGTTATCCTAGGTCATTCTGAGCGCAGAACTTTATTTAAAGAAACAGATGAACTCGTGAATAAAAAAGTGCTTGCTGCGCTTAAATTTAGCTTTATTCCAATTGTTTGTATTGGTGAAACGCTTGAAGAACGAGAGGCAAGAAGAGCTTTTGAAGTCGTGAAACAACAATTTGAGCGGTCGCTTGCGAATTTAGATCCTGAAGAAATGGAACGGATCGTGATCGCGTATGAGCCCGTTTGGGCAATCGGCACAGGACGTACTGCAACACCGGAACAAGCTGAGCAAATGCACACTTATATCCGCCGTCTTCTTCACGAAAAATGCGGGGAAGAAATGGCTCAAAAGGTTAGGATTTTGTACGGAGGCAGCGTAAAACCTGACAACATTGCTCAATTGATGGGGAAACCAAACGTGGATGGTGCCTTAGTGGGTGGCGCTTCGATTAAGGCTGAGTCATTTATTCAAATTGTGTTAAATTCAATCATTCTTGAATCTCAAGAGGAACAAAAAAAATGACAGCTTTCATTGTAATCGTTCATGTCATTGTGTGCTTTATTTTGATTTTAGTTATCTTACTTCAGGCTGGTCGTGGCAGTGGCTTGAGTTGGGGATCATTTGGCGGGACACCGCAATCATTTCTCGGTACAAAATCGACAAGCATTCTTGCTAAAGCTACTTCTATTTCAGCGATCATCTTCCTCGTAACATGTATTTCATTAAATATTTTAGAAACAAAAAAATCGCGGTCGTTATTTTCTGGGCCGCAAGGCGGGACAGTGGATGTAGAAAAAATTAAGAAGGTTCTTGACCAAATTAAAACCGAAGGTACAGAATCAAAACCAGAAACATCAGCAACCGCTCCAGCCGTTAATGCAGACAAACCCGTACAAGATCAAGCGCCTGAGGCAGTCGAATCCACAGAAAAAACGCCTCCACAGCCAAGCACAACTTCCAAATCATAATTGAATTCTTTACTGTACATAATAACGTACGGTTCGAATTAAGTTAATGAATAACACAGGCCGCCTAAGCACTCAAAGTGAAAAATCCGTCCGATACCTAAAAGGAATCGGTCCTAAAAAATCTGAACTTCTCCAGAAACTTGGCATTAGCACAATTAAAGATCTATGTTTCTTTTTTCCAAGGCGTTACGAAGATCGTAGTCATTTCCAAAAAATAAGTGAGGTAAAGGCAGGTTCCTTCGCGACTCTTAAAGGTGAAATTGCCGCTGTTGGTTTAAAACCGTTAAAGAAAGTAAAATTACTAGAACTTTGGCTCCGAGATGATTCAGGTGTGTTGCCCGCTATCTGGTTCAATCAACCCTATTTAAAAAACACTTTTCAGATTGATCAGCATCTCATTTTAAGCGGTAAAATTGACCACTATCAAAATCGGTTGCAAATGGTATCTCCTGAATATGAGTTGATTGATTCTCAATCAGATAACGACCCAATCCACACGGGCCGAATCACACCCGTTTATTCATTAACTGAAGGACTTTTTCAACGATCGATTCGGACAGCCATGAAAGAATTGGTGGATCGGCACGTTGCTGAAGAGATTAAAGAATATTTGCCAAAGGAATTAATTTCCAAATATCAATTTTTGGAG